>CALWXQ010000001.1 GCA_944385545.1 uncultured Oscillospiraceae bacterium
ATATAACCTCTAGCGATGGCTGTGAAAGAATCGGGAAGGCCGGTAATCGGCTGACTGTTCGTCAGCAGGAGAACAAATTTTTGGGTGTTCAGTAGAGATTCAATAAACTGCGAAACGCTTTGCAAAAACGGCCCTTGCACGCAGCGGCAAAAGGGCCGTTTTTGTTGCTATTTTGCTTGAGGAGAAAAACTATGAAAAAACCGAAAATTTTAGTTGTTGGTAGCTTTGTCATGGATCAAATCGCCATTACAGAAATCATTCCGAATGAAGGTCAGACGGTGCTTGGAAAGTCTTTTCATAGGGCGCCCGGAGGTAAAGGCGCTAATCAGGCTGTCCAGATGGCACGCCTTGGCGCCGATGTTACTGTAGTTGGAAAACTTGGCTGTGACAGCAACGGACAGGAAATGCGCGCCGTTTGTGAAAAGGCAGGCATTGATACTTCGCATATCCTTTACGATGAAGAAACTGCCTCTGGTTGTTCAGTCATTTTGCTGGAGGAGCGTCCCGGCATGTCGGTGAAAAACCGCATTTTGGTTATCCCCGGTGCAAATATGGCGATTACGACGCAGGACGTTGCTTTCTTAGAGGAGGGAATTGCAGCCTATGACTTGGTTGTACTGCAGCTGGAAATTCCGATAGAGGTTAATCTGCGCGTTGCGCAGTATGCAAGGAAAAAGAATATTCCAGTTATGCTCAATGCTGCTCCCAGCGCGCCATTGCCGGAAGAACTGTTGGCCTGTCTGACCTATCTTTCACCCAATGAGCATGAAGCGGAAGATTTGACCGGAATTGCAATTCCACACGCCGGTACCGAAGTGGATGCCAAAGCAGTGCGTGTCGCGGCAAAGATTCTGCTGGAGAAGGGTGTTGAGAGTGTGCTCATTACCTTGGGCTCTGCCGGCGCAGCATTGGTGACGAAGGAGAACTTGATGTTTAGTCCGGCGGTACAAGGCGTGCAAGTAGTTGATCCCACGGCGGCAGGTGATTCGTTTATCGGCGCGTTTTGTGTGGCAATCAGCTTTGGCTTTGATACAAAATCCGCATTGCGCTTTGCCAACCACACGGCCGCAATTACTGTGACTCAATTGGGTGCTATGCCATCCCTTCCAAAGTTGGAGGATGTGCTTGCTGCTTATCCGGAATTTCGTGAATGTTTTCAGTGAGGAGGAGTGAAATGGAAGAAGTATGGAAAAATGATTTGGAATATTTTAGCCAAACAGTAGGCAAGGAAGTAAATCACACTCTTCAAACGCTCGATGAAGCCGCACTTGAACAGGCTACACAGCTGATTCTATCTGCAAAGCATAACGGCAACCGTGTGCATATTTCAGGAATTGGAAAGCCCGCACACATAGCAGGCTACATCGCTTCTCTGATTTCCTCTACCGGTACGCCGACGTATTTTTTGCATGGCACGGAAGCGGTGCACGGCTCTTGTGGTCAGCTTGTTGCAGATGATATTGTTATCTTCATTTCCAATAGTGGCGAGACAGCAGAGATGAAGGCAACGTTAGTGGCAGTTTTGAATAATGGCTGCAAGGTTATCGGTGTCAGTGGCAACCCCAACTCTTGGCTGGCGCAGCATAGCACGGTACATCTTTATGCTGGTATTACACATGAGGGCGGTCCCCTCAATCGCGCACCTAGGACTTCCATTCTTGCTGAGACAATCGTCCTGCAGGCGTTGAGTGTCCTGCTGCAAAGCGATGCGCAGGTTACACCCGCACAATATATCAACTGGCATCCGAGTGGATGCCTCGGGATGCTACGCGAGAATGAAAAATAGGAGGAAATAGCAATGTTTACAACCGGCTGTATTTATCCCGATAGGATGGATACTCCGTCACCTTGCGGACAGAAACCATCCGCTTGCTGAAAAACGCGGAAGGCACGCCAGAAAGTGTCGTGTAAGCGAATTTCGGCGACACAAGGAAATTCCATTTTAAATGTGCATGATTGGGGGGGCGGGGTGAGAGAAAAAAGCCGGGACGAACTCCGCCGGGATGGTTCTATTGCCGCCGGCTGGGACATACCCTGTGATAAACCCATGGCAGGAGCCCTCTCCTGCCGGATGAGGAGGCTGGCTATGGATCATATTTATGCGGACATTGCCGCCCGAACCGGCGGTAATATTTATGTGGGGGTGGTTGGCCCTGTACGCACCGGGAAATCCACCCTGGTCAAGCGGATCATGGAGGAGCTGGTAATCCCCGGGATCGACGATCCCTATCGGAAGGAGCGGGCCAGGGACGAACTGCCCCAAAGCGGATCGGGAAAAACCATTATGACCTCGGAGCCGAAGTTTGTACCGGAGGAGGCGGTGGAGATCACTCCGGATGGGACCACCCGATTGCGGGTGCGGATGATCGATTCCGTGGGCTACATGGTCAACGGCGCGGTGGGGGCGGAGGAAAACGGAACGGCCAGAATGGTCACCACACCCTGGTTCGACCATGAGATCCCCATGACCCAGGCGGCGGAGCTTGGGACGAAAAAGGTGATGCAGGAGCACTGCTCCATCGGCATTGTGGTGACCACCGACGGCACCATCACCGATATCCCCAGGGAGGACTATGTACCGGCGGAAAAGAAGGCCATTTCCGATATGCAGAAAACAGGAAAGCCCTACCTGGTGGTGGTCAATTCCCGGGATCCCGGGGGAGAAAATGCCAGGGCCGTAGCGGAGCAGCTGCGCCGGGAGCATGGTGTGACGCCTATGGTGGCGGACTGCCAGGCGCTGGATCTTTCGGGGATCGCGGGGATGCTCCGGGCGCTGCTGTATACCTTCCCCATGAAGCAGCTCCATGTCCATCTGCCCAGATGGCTGGATGCCCTGGAGCCGGAGCACCCGGTTAAGGCGGCGCTGTACCAGGCGCTGGTGCAGCGGGCGGAGGAGATTCGGAACCTGGGGCAGGCGGAGGGGATTTTGGCGGATCTGGGGCAGCTGCCTCAGGTTCAGGACTATACCCTTCGCAGCGTCGATCTGGCTGATGGCACGGTGGTCTGCGCCATCAGCCTGCCGGAGGCGCTGTATTACGAGATTCTCAGCGCCAAGGCGGGGTTACCCATTGAAAACGACGCCCAGCTGCTGGCGCTGCTCATGGAGCTGGCGAAGGTTAAGCAGGAGTATGACAAAATTGCCGATGCCCTGTCCGCGGTGAAGGCCACAGGCTATGGAGTGGTGATGCCCACGGCAGGGGAGATGAAGCTGGAGACGCCGGAGATCATCCGCAAAGGCGGAGCCTTCGGAGTGAAGCTGAAGGCAGGGGCGCCTTCCATTCACATGGTTCGGGTGGATATCGACACGGAGATCAGCCCCATGGTGGGGGACGAGAAGCAGTCCCGGGATCTGATCACCCATTTGACCGGGGAGGATCCGGATATGCTCTGGCAGAGCAATATTTTCGGGAAGTCCGTATACGATCTGATTCAGGAGGGCCTGACCGCGAAGCTGGTGCAGATGCCTCAGGAGGTGCGGGAGAAGTTTCGGGGTACCCTGACCAGAATTGTCAATGAGGGGGCGTCGGGGTTGATTTGCCTGATCCTGTAGCAGGGGCCCCTCTTGACAATCTTCCCGGCGCGCAGTAGAATAAAGAAAAAATCTATCAAGGAGGATCCTCGCCATGTCCGTTACCATCGAGTATTTGTGGAAAGACCGCAAGCGCTATTTTGGTCTGCCTTTAAGCTTCACCCGCTACCGCCTTTCTGAGGATCGGCTGTTCCTGTCCGAGGGCTTTCTGAACATCAAGGACGACGAGATCCTTCTTTACCGGGTGCGGGATATTGACAGCAGCCGCAGCCTGGGCCAGCGGATCTTCGGCGTGGGTACGGTGACGGTGCTGTCTTCCGACAAGACCATGCCCACCCTGGTGCTGAAGAATATCAAGGATCCCGGGTTTGTCAAGGAGCTGATCCACCAACAGGTGGAGGAGACCAAGCTCAAGCGCCGGGTTCGGCTGGGGGAGATCATGACTAGCTCCGACGAGGAACCGGACGACGAAAGCGAGGAAATCTGAACCATACGGCGGCATTCGGGGTACCGAATGCCGCCGATGTTTTTCGGGATATCCCAGGATCCACCGCCTTGGGCGGAAGGCGCAATCGCCGGGCAGCGGCGCTGGGGGCTTCCATGGGAGGTAGGAAAAAATACACAGTCTGAAAAAACCGCAAAGGTCTTTACCTTTCCGGGAAAAAGTGGTAAACTATAGAATCATTCAAACTATGGGAGGTTCCCTATGAAACTGCCGCGGGGCAATGATATCAAATGGAATTATCTGGCGCTGGCCTTTGTGCTGCCCTGCGCCGGAATGCTGTTTGTAATGCTGGTCAGCCAGTATGAGCCGTTTGGCAAGTATTCCATGCTGTACTCGGATATGTATCATCAGTATTATCCGTTCTTTGTGGAATTTAGAAGGGCTTTGCGCAGCGGGGAAGGTCTGCTCTATACCTGGAGCATCGGCCTGGGTATGGACTATCTGGGGCTGATCGCCTACTACCTGGCCTCGCCGCTGAACCTGCTCAGCGTCCTGGTGCCGGAGGACTTTCTTCTGGAGTTTTTCTCTCTGCTGGTGCCGTTGAAGCTGGGGCTGGCGGGTCTGTTTTTCGCCGTCTTTCTGAAAAAGCTGTTTGGCAGCAACGACCTGTCCATTTCCGTGTTCGGCGCGCTCTATGGCCTTTGCGCCTGGGCGCTGGGCTTTCAGTGGAACGTGATGTGGCTGGATACCTTCGCGCTGCTGCCGCTGGTGGCCCTGGGGACGGTCTATCTGCTGCGGGATAAAAAATTCCTGCTGTACACCCTGACCCTGTTCCAGTCCATTTTCTCCAACTACTATATCGGCCTGTTTACCTGCATTTTCGTGCTGCTGCTCTTTATTGTTTACCAGATCTGCCGGTGGGGAGGCTGGAAGAAGTTACTTTTGGATCTGTGCCGCATTGCCCTGTTTTCTGCCCTGGCCATCGGCATGACGGCGATCCTGGAACTGCCGGCTTTGGCGTCCTTGCAGGATACCCAGTCCAGCGTGAATAAATTCCCGGAATCCTTCCGGCTGAATATCGCTTCGGAGCATACCATCTGGGGATTGTTTGACGCCATGCGCCAGGTGGCCGGGAATATGGGCGGCGCCATTGAGCCGAATTTTAAAGAGGGCCTGCCCAATGTTTACTGCGGCGTCATCAGCGTGGTGCTGATGTTCCTGTATCTCATGGCCGGGGAGATCCGGCTGCGGGACAAGCTCTGCTCGGTTTGCCTGCTGCTGTTTTTTAATGTAAGCTTCATTATCCGGCAGCTGGACTATATCTGGCACGGCTTCCACTTTACCAATATGATTCCCTACCGGTTCAGCTTCCTGTACAGCTTCGTGGTGCTGTATATGGCCTACCGGGCCTGGCTGATGCGCCGGAAATTCCGCACTTGGCAGATCCTGCTGGCCGGTGTCCTGGCGGGCTGTGTACTGGCTTGCAGTGAAGAACTGACCTCCACGCAGGCGGTGGATCTGGGCGCCTGGGAGCTGGAAATCCCTGTTTATCTGATCTACAATCTGATGCTGCTGAGCTTGTATGTACTGTCCATGGTCTATGGCAGTCTTCGGGCGCGTATTCCGCAGGACGCGGATCGGGAGCAGCTGGCACTGGCCCGGCTGGAGCGCGGCCGCCAGCGCAGACGATCCAGAGCGTTGGTTCTGACGGTGGTGGGGGCCGAGTTGATCGGGAATCTAACCTGCTTTGGCATTTACTTCACCGGCACCGGTGTGAGCAACTATCCCAAGGGCACCAGCTACACCGCCTCGGTGATCCGCTATATGCACCAGCGGGAGGATGACAACCTGTTCTTCCGGGCGGAAACCACCCATTCCCAGACTCTGAATGACGGCGCGCTGAACGGCTACAACGGTGTTTCCGCGTTCACCAGCTCCGCCAATGTCAAAACCACTCTGTTCATGCAGACCCTGGGCTATGGGGCAAAGAACACCTATAACCGCTACTTGTTCGAGGAAAGCTCCCCGGTGGCAAATCTGTTTCTGGGGCTGAAATATATGATCGACCGGGATGGGAAGGATAAGACCAGCACCTTCTTTGCGGAAGTGAACCACTTTGGCGATACCTCCCTGCTGGAAAACCAGGCCTATCTGCCCCTGGGCTTTTTGGCGGAGAAGACGCTGGCGCAATTGGAATTTGACACCTCCGCCAATGCCTTCCGGTTTCAGAATGAGCTGTTCACTGCTGCCACCGGGGTAGAAGGGGACGTTTGGAGCCTGCTCACAGGAGACAGCCTGACCATTACGGGAGACGGCGTCACTGTGCCGGAGAGCAATTCCGGTGGGTATTGCCGGTATGAGGACAGCTCCGCCCATTCCAGCGTGACCTATCGTTATGTGGCGGATCGGGATGGCTTTATGTGCATCCACCTGGATCTGCCCAAGCGCAACGACTTTTACGTCAGCATCAACGATGTGGAGCTTTATCGGGAGAGCATCAGCCTGCCCCAAATGCTGGCGGCGGATGATGTGAAGGCGGGGGATGTGATCGATGTGCGGATCCTCTGCGACGCCGGGGAGAGCGGCACCATGACCGTAAACGCCGGTATTCTGGACACGGAGCGGTTCCGGCAGGGCTATCAGGTGCTCAATGCCTCGACCCTGGAGCTGACGGAATTTGAAAGCACCCGGGTTGCGGGAACCATTACCTGCGACCGGGACGGTCTGCTTTATACCTCCATCCCCCAGAATGGCTACTGGCATGTGACCGTGGACGGGCAGGAAGCTCAGATTCTGCTGGTGGGCGACTGTATGGCGGCGGTGGAGCTGACCCAAGGGGAGCACACCGTTTGCTTCACCTACCAAAACGACGCCTTCTCCCTGGGGTGGAGGATCAGTGTGCTTTGCGCCGGGATATTCCTGCTTCTGGTGCAGTGGCGCTACCGCCCGGACTGGCGCAAATGGCTGGGCCTGACGTCCGGACAGGGAAAATACGCCAGATAACACAAGGGGTTTTCTCAAAACAGCGCTTTCCAAAAACCACGTATAAAATACGTTCGGCTGGATTACCTTGTTTTTGGTAATCCAGCCGTTTCTTATGGGGATTTTTCAGGCCAAGGCTTCGGTGATGGTACCGCCGCCTACCACCAGATCGCCCTGATACAGCACCACTGCCTGCCCGGGGGTAATGGCTCGCTGTGGCTCCCGGAACAGAACCTCCGCCCCGCCGTCCTCCAGGGGGATGACGGTGGCTTCCGCCTCCTGGCGGCTGTGTCTGGTTTTGGCGGTGACCTGGATGGGCTCTGTCAGAGCGGGGAAGGGATACCAGTTCCAGTCCCCGGCCCGAAGTCCCCGGGAGAATAGGACTTCGTTGGGGCCAACGGTAACGGTATTGGCCTGCATGTCCTTCCGGCAGACATAAACGGGGGCGCCCAGGGCAATGCCCAGGCCCTTACGCTGACCCAGGGTATAATTGACGGCACCTTGGTGCCGGCCTACCACCCGACCGCTCAGATCCAGGTAGTCTCCGCAAGGGTAGTCCCTGCCGGTATAGCGGCGCAGGAAGGCGCCGTAATCTCCGTCGGGGATGAAGCAGATATCCTGGCTGTCCCGCTTCCGGGCGTTGACGAAGCCGTTTTCCGCCGCCAGGAGCCGAACCTGTTCCTTGGACAAATCGCCCAGGGGGAACTGAATGTGAGAAAGCTGGGCTTGGCCCAGGTTTGCCAGGAAGTAGGTTTGATCCTTGGCAGGATCCGCGGCACGGTACAGAAGATACCGGCCGGTGTTCTCCGACTGCCGGATCCGGGCATAATGGCCGGAAACCACCCATTCACAGCCCAGCTCTTTGGCCCGATCCAGCAGAAGGCCGAACTTCATACAGCGATTGCAGACGATGCAAGGATTTGGGGTCAGTCCGGCTTCGTAGCCGCTGACAAAGCGACTGATGACCATCCGGTCAAATTCCTCCCGGAAGTCCATGACCCGGTGGGAGAAGCCCAGCCGCCGGGCAACGCTGCGGGCATCGGAAATGTCGGTATCCGCCGTGTCCCGGTCATACAGGCGCATGGTCACACCCATGCAGGAAAATCCCCGGCGCGCCATAAGAAAGGCAGCCACCGAGCTGTCCACGCCTCCGCTCATGCCGATAAGGGCCTTTTTTTGCTCCACATATCCACCTCCTCGGGGAAACGATCATCTGTTTGGAGTATATCAGCGGGGGAATGGAATGTCAATGCGCAACTTTTTCCAACTGATGGGAAAAGGTTACGAGGAATTGCGGCAAAATTTCATCAAAGCCCCGATTTATGACAGAATTCCCGGCTCAAAGCTGGTATCATAAAGGGTTGATCCAGATGCTGGAAATAATTTGTTACAAAAATGTAATTTTTTAGAAAAAGGGGGTTGCAATTTGTAAACACATCTGTTATAATACCGTTACTTACATAAGAAGAAAAAGGAGTAAGTGGCTATGAAGAAGAGAATCCTGTCTATGCTATTGGCTGTGATGCTGCTGATCAGCCTGGTGCCTGTCACCCAAATCACAGCGTCAGCCGCTTCCAGATCCATAAGTGAAGGTGGTATCACCATTCTGAAGCAGTGGCATCAGTATACCTCCAACTGTTCCGTGGCCTACAGCGGCATCGCTTACCATGGATATGGCACCCGCTGTTCCGAATTGGGAAATCACAGCAGCCATACGATCTCCGAGAAAAAGGCAGACTTGGAGCTGCGTACTGCGCTGGAGGACATTGACAAGGCTGTCAACAGCTTTGCCAGCAAGAAGGGGCTGTCCCTGAGCCAGAGCCAGCATGACGCGCTGGTTCTGTTCAGCTACCAGAATGGTACCGCCTGGACCACCGGTACCGGTGATTTCCAGACGGCCATTGCCAGCGGCTACACCGGCAGCAAGTTCCTTCAGGCTATTTGTGCCTGGAGCTCTACGGACAATAACGACCGCCGGATGGTGGAAGCCAATATGTACCTGAACGGTGTATATTCCTCCACCAAGCCTTCCCGGTATATTGCTGTCACCCTGGAAGCCAACGGCGGCATAATAAGCGGCTCTGCAACCCGGTACTATGACCTCAATGAGAGCAAGTCCATTGGTGTCACCCCCACCCGCAGCGGCTATCGCTTCCGGGGTTGGACCTACAATGATAAGTATGTTACCTCCTTGTCCTCTGAGATGAATGGGAAGACCCTGACAGCGCAGTGGCAGCACGGCGACGCCCCAAGCCCCGCCAGCTACACCATTTCTTCTTCCGATGTGGCCGTGTGGCAGCTGTATCCCGCGCCCAACAATACCAACACCGAAGGCAAGGGCGACATCTCTACATATTTTGGTACAAACAAGACCGCCACGGTCCAGAAGGAGTATGTGGATAAAGACGGCGTCCGCTGGGTCATGCTGGGCAGCGGCACCGGTTGGGAAGACTGGGTGAAGCTGAAGACCAAGGTAGACGGAAGCACCGTCAGCACCGGCAGCCAGAGCAGAGGTGTTTGGGTACGGGTCACAAATGGTTATGTCAACTATCGCGCGGAACCCAACATTTACAGCAAGAAGCTTGGCAAGTTCAGCCAGGGCGATAAGCTCTATATCACCGAAACCAAGCAGCACGGCGGCTACCTTTGGGGCAAGGCCTCCGACGGCAGTGTCAGCGCCCCCTACGCCTGCTGGCTGGCGCTGATGTACACCGACTACGGCACGGCCAAGGATGAGTCCGCGTCCGACTCCGGCAGCAGCGGATCCACCGAAGTTATCGGTAAGGCGGTTATCACCGCAAGCAGCTATGTGAACCTGCGCAGCGACGCCGGCACCCACAACCAGATCGTCGGTTCTCTGCCCAAGGACGCTGAGGTGGACGTATACGAGACCAAGTACGTCAACGGCATTCGCTGGGCGCGGTGCAGCGGCGGCTGGTTCAGCGAGCGCTATGCCAGGATCACCGGCGTGTCCTCCGCCAACGACAACAAGGATACCGGCCTGACCGCCTATGCCTTTACCGGCACTTGGATGGACGGCGGCAAGGTATATAACAGCGCCGACACCACTTCCGGCGAGGTAGAGAATGCCTATAAGGCCGGCGACAGCGTTACATTCACCAATGCGAAGACTGTTGGAAGCGACGTCTGGGCCAAGACCGGAAAGGGCTGGGTCAAGATCGGCAGCTATGATGCCGCCAGCGACATTTACTACAAATCCAGCAGCGTCACCTTGAATGCGGCCAAGTATCGGGTCATTACTGACAGCCTCACGGTCCGTCAGAAGCCTTCCGTGAGCAGCGCCCGTGTGGATACCCTGGCCAAGGGTGTTGAGATTGATGTGACCAACCTGTACCCCGTGGGTGAGACCATCTGGGGCTATGCCGACAAGATTGGCGAGAAAGACGGCAAGACCTACGGCGGCTGGGTGAATCTGGACAGCAGATATGTCTCCCGCAACGGCGCGCCTGTTCTGGATAACGGCACGAATTCTTCTGGCGGCAACAAGCGGATCGCTACGGTGATTAACACCGACAGCGTTAATGTGCGCAGCAAGCCCAGCATCTACGGGACTAAGGTCGGCAGTCTGCGCCGGGGTACGGAAGCCGTGGTCCTTGTGGATTATGAAGGCTGGTACAAGCTGGATATCGATGTTGACAACAACTCCGATACCGAAAGCTGGGTGTCCGGCAACTACCTGTCCTTGCGCACCGGAACGCTCTCCGATAGCGGCAGCAGTTCCGCCACCACGAAGACCGGTACCGGCATCATTGCCAATACCTATTCCGGTGTCAATATCCGTAGCAAGCCCGGTACCGGCAATGCTTTACTGGGCAAGATCCTCACCGGCACCCAGGTAGAGATTCTGGAGGTCACCACCTACGGCGCTTCCGAATGGGGCCGTGTGGAGCAGGGCTGGATCTGCATGGATTACGTGACCATGATCTCCTACGATGATATTCCCGGCGGAAGCGGGAGCGGCAGCGGCAGCAGTAGCGGCGGCTCCAGCACCACCTCCGAAGTGGCCATCTACACCGGCTATGCCAATCAGGAGGTTTGGATCCGCAAGGAAACTTCCTTGTCTGCGGATACGGTCAGAGTTCTGAGCGCCAATGATCCGGTCACCGTCCATGAGATCCTGACGGTTACTGAGGAAATCAAGAGTGAGGAGAATGACGACGGCTCCACCACCACCACAGAGCAGACCGGTTACTGGGCACGGGTCAACGACGGCTATATCTACGATCCCGGCAACAGACTGAATCTGGATCCTCTGGATGAGAAGGTCTATACTGTCACCGGTTCCGAAAAGCTCAATGCCCGCACCACTGCCGGCGGCAGTGAGTATGCCGGATTCGAGCTGCGCAAGGGCGATCAGGTTACCGTCACTGAGCTGCAGATCGTGGCCGGCAACGTCTGGGGCAAGCTGGAGAAGCTGGATGGAGAAGTGCTGGACGAAGTAGGCTGGGTCTCCCTGGCCAGCCTGACGCCCGGAGCCATCACCGACGACGAGAACAACAATAACAACAATAGCAATAATAACAACAACAGCAACAACAGCAGCAACAACAGCAATAGCGGCAACACCAACACCGGCAGCAGCTTCGTCACCGGCTCCACCGGCAACACCGGTTCCGGCAGTCAGTATACCGGTAAGGTCATCCACACCGATTCTCTGAGAGTTCGGGCGACGCCGTCCCTGAACGCCAAGGAGACCACGACGCTGGAGGGCAATGACGCCTTGGTTGTCTACGAAACCAGAATTTCCGAAGGCAGAGCCTGGGGCAGGTGTGACGCCGGCTGGGTCTACCTGTACTATGTGGATCTGACTCCCAGTGGCGGCACCGCTATGGACGCCAGAGTGGTGTACAATGACAACACCATGATCTACTCTGACAAGGACGGCACCACTGCTGTAGGCACCTACGCGAAGATGGCGGTTATCAACATCTACGAGGTGGTGGGCAAGATGGCTCGTACCGATCTGGGCTGGGTCAGCACCGACAACCTGCTGAGTTGATTCCCACATTGAAAAAACCCTGCGGGCCACCGCAGGGTTTTTTCGGGGAAAGAGGGAAAGAAGGTCCCTTGTTTTTCTTGTCAGAAGGACGGGGATGTGGTACAATGGGGAAAAACAATAGGAGGTCTGACCATGAGCAGAGCGGATGATATCTATCGGGCCACATGCCTGGATATTCTGAACAACGGATTTTCTGACGAGGGGATGGAGGTTCGTCCCCGGTGGGCGGACGGCACTCCGGCCCACACCATCAAGAAGTTTGGCGTGGTGAACCGATATGACCTGGCGGAGGAATTCCCCATTATGACCCTGCGCCGCACCTACTGGAAAAGCGCTGTGGATGAACTGCTGTGGATCTGGCAGAAAAAGTCCAACCGAATTTGCGATTTGGGCAGCCACGTCTGGGATCAGTGGGCAGGGGAGGACGGTACCATTGGGAAGGCCTACGGCTATCAACTGGGGGTGAAGCACTGGTACAAAGAGGGAATGTTTGACCAGGTGGATCGGGTTCTTTACGACCTGAAGCATAATCCGGCCTCCCGCCGGATCCTGACGAGTCTGTACAATTTTGAGGATCTTCATCAGATGAACCTGTATCCCTGCGCCTACTCCATGACCTTCAATGTCACGGGCAACAAGCTCAACGCCATTTTGAACCAGCGCAGCCAGGACATGCTCACCGCCAACAACTGGAACGTGGTGCAGTATGCGGTTCTGACCCATATGATGGCGCAGGTGTCCGGCCTGGAGCCGGGGGAATTTGTCCATGTGATTGCCGACTGCCATATTTACGACCGGCACATCCCCGCGGTGAAGGCGATGCTGGAGCGGGAAGGATATCCGGCGCCCGTCTTCTCCATGGATAAGAGCGTCACCGATTTTTATGCCTTCACCAAGGACAGCTTCCACATGGAGGGGTATCAATTCCACCCCTTTGACTTTGAAATCCCGGTGGCGATTTGAGGTGAGGCCGTGGATCTGATCGTAGCTGTATATGATGACTGGGGCATTGGACGCGACGGCACCCAGCCCATTGCCCTGTCCGCGGATCGGAAATTCTTCCGGGAGACCACCCGGGGGGCGATGGTCATTGCGGGACGGCGTACCGTGGTGGACTTTTCCGGGAAAAAGCCCCTGCCGGGGCGGGAGAATGTGCTGCTGACCCGAGGGAGGGGAGACTATCCCGGATTCACCGTCTGCACCGATCCCCGGGAGGCGGCGGCGATGGCCCAAACTGCCGGGCGGGCATTTGTGATCGGCGGCGGCAGTATCTACCGGCAGATGCTTCCCTACTGCAGCAGAGCCTATGTTACCAAGGTGCACGCAACGCCGGAGTCCGACACCTTCTTTCCGAATCTGGATGAAGATCCCCACTGGGACGGAGGGGAGCTGCTTCGATCCGGGGAGGAGGATGGCATCCGGTATGAAATGCTCCTCTACCGCAGAAAGGAAAACCGTTAAAATCCAATGGATCCGCGCGTTTGCGCCCCCAGGCACAGCCTGGGGGCGCAAAATTGATTTTCCAGGGAAAAATCGCCGGGACGGCAGCTGCCGTCCCGGCGATGCAGAGGTTTCCACAATCAGGCTTGGTATTTCCCCTGGCGCGCGGGGGACACGGACAGGAGTTTTCCCGCCAGGGCGTTGCCGATGAAGGCAAACAAAATACCGGCAAATACGGAGAAGATCACATCAGTGGGATAGTGGACGTACAGGTACAGCCGGGAGAAGGCAATGAGCACTGCCAGGATCATGGCGGGGACTCCCAGCCCCTTGTGGTTCTTCAGCAGCACCGTAGCCGCCTCAAAGGAGGCGATGGTGTGGCCTGAGGGGAAGGAGAAGGACGTCTCCCGGTCAATGAGCAGATCGATGGTCACTTTGAAGTGCTCCCACTGAAAGTCGTAGGGGCGCATCCGCCCCACCAAGGGCTTTAAGGTGACGTTGCACACCAGAAGGCCTAGGCCCATGGCAAGAAGCATGCCCAGACCTGCCCGCCGGGTCTTGGAGAAGAACAGCAGCAGCACGGCCAGACAGATCCAGAACACACCGCCGTCACCGAACAGGGTGATGATGGGCATGAGGAAATCCAGAACCTCGCAAGCCAGGTTTTCTTGGATCCAGTCCAGAATGGGCAGATCGAAGGAAACAGCCAGTTGCTCCAGGAATGCGGTGAATGCGCTCACGTGTTACGCGCCTCCTTCTGTAGCAGAGGTGGTGTCGCCGGTGGCTGAGGGATCGGTTTCGGCGATGACGTCGGATATCGTGTCGGCGTCCTCGAACAGGGCGTACAGGGTCATAGGCTCCAGGGTGGTGCCTTCTGGGATGGTCACCTTGCCGTTTTCGTCAGGCTGGAAGACCAACTCCAGAATGGGGTTGCCGTTTTCGTCCTCGGCCCGCCGGACCCAGCCGGAGAAGACCTTCCCTTCCTCCACGGCGGAGGTGACGGGGGTAATGATTTCTTCCGCGTCGGTGTAGAAGAACTCGCTGAGCAGCTGGGTCTGCCCCTGCATGAAGGTCAGGCGAACCTTTCCCACAGGCTGGGTAATGTCCGTGTTGGTGGCGTTGAAGCACAGCCACTTGCCGCTGTCGTTCTTGCGGAAGAACATGGACTGGGTAAAGGAGTAGTCCTTGATGGAGTCGTTGATTCGGGTGACCCGGACGGTCAGGGAGCTGCGCACAGAGAACAGATCGTCGCTATAGCGGGTGAAGTCCGTGATTTGCATATCAATGAACTCGTAGCCGTTGTTGTTCTGCATCAGCACTTCCTTGGTATTGAGGATATTAGAATAGGCTTCCCCTTCCGTGTCATAGTATTCATGGAGCCGCTGGCGGCTGGAATAGTTGATCTCCGCGATCATCCACAGGCAGAAGCCCTCGGAGGCGCCCTTCACAGCCGCTTCCTCCTCCGCGGTGATGGGGCTGAAGGTGGAAGACGCCTCGGTGAAGGTTCGGGTGGCTTCGTCATAGGTCACATCCATGGGATTGCCCTCCGGGTCAAAGATGGTAACCTCGGGCTTTGTAAACAGATCGGTGATCTCCTGGGTGCACAGGCTGATGCCCACCGTGCCTTCGGGCAGATATTCCTCGGCCTTGGTGGTGGCGATTTGAATGGTATGGGAATCGTCCAGGGCGACGCCGTTGACCATGGCGGTGTGCCCGTTGGTCTTGACAATCCGGTAGCTGTTCTCCCGGTCAAAGAAGACCTCTACAGAGCCAAGCTGCCAGTTTGGGATCTCGCCCAGATCCTCCAGGGAGTCGGTGCTAACCTTGTTCTGATCCACCAGGGTGAAGGTGGCGACGGTTTCGCTGCCCATACGGACTTCGTACTTTTTATCGCCGGACAGACCGGCGGAGGTTTCCAGATAGGTCAGGGAAGCGGCGTCTACGTGGCTGTCCATGTAGGCCACAAACTGGGTCTTCCCTTCATAGGGGGTATCCTCAACGCCGGAAAGATCATACAGTTCATCCCAATCGGGATTGGCGAACAGCTGCTCGAAGATCTCCTCGGCTTTTAACGTGGGCTGAGCGGCCTCATAATCGATAAGCCAGTTGTTCAGCCAGATCAGACCCGCCAGTGTTCCCAGGGCGAATAACAGGATGAACAGGAAGTACAGGGTGTAGAAGATCACGCCTCCCAAACGGTGGCCTTTGGCCTTGGCCTTCACCTGATGCGTCTTTGCCTGCTGGGCAGAGGGAGCGGGACGTTTGCCGGGGGCAGGCGTGGTCTGCGGCGCCGGTTTGGCGGCAGGACGGGGGGCGGCGGCAGTCTCCGGACGCGCCGGAGACTGGGGCGCAGGGCGCCGGCGCTGGGCGGACGCGTCTTCCTGGACACCGCGGCTTCTCTGCTCCAGCAGCTGCTGAACGTTTTGGGTATCCTGCTTATTCTTTTGGGAGAATTTGCCTTGATACATACGTTTCCCTCCCTTATTCAGCAGGCCGGACCATCCAGAAGGTCGGCATACGTCTCGGCTCGGATTGGAGCAGAGAGTAGGTGTTGATCATCTGCACCTGACCGGCTTCCCCATATCTGCCGTAGGTATCCCGGTACATCATCACGGTGGAGGATCCGCCGTCCATATTGCAGGCGTTGACAGCCTCATATTCCACCATAATGTTGATCAAATCGGCATAGGTGCCGCCCATGGAGCCGGGCTGGCGTCCGTCGATGCACACAAAGAGCACAGCGCCGTCGGCCCGCTGCCCGATGGCGGTACGGGGATTGTAGCCGGAATTGTCGTTGTAGGCGCTGGCATTCTGCTCACCGTTGATGATCAGGGCGGGGCCGAAGCAGCAGCCGTCCCGGATGTCCAGCTCCTCGGCCTGGGCCTTGGTCAGGTTGGTTCCCGATACCACAAGGACGTTGTCGCTGTTGAATCCGGCGAAGCCCTCCAGACCCGGCTGCTTGCCGCTGGTCCAGAGACATTCGCCCCCGGACATCACCAGGCCCAGAGGCTTGCTGCCCACGTAGGAGTTGGTGGTGCCGTCATCCACAAAAGCGCCGGCGTTGATGGCGGCGATGGCGCCTTCGTCCTCAATGGCCTGGTTGATCCGCTTGCCAAGAGTGGAGCTGCTGAAGTCCTTGGAGGAGGTGGCCATGTAGACCTGCTCGGGGTTGCGGATAATCATTACATAGGCGTTATAGGTGTCGCCTACCACCGTCTCAATGCGGATGCCGTCGGGGTAGTCGGCCCATTCGTCGGTGTCGGTGACAACGGCGGAGTCCTTCTGCACCACCACCAGGGAGGGATCGGACTGCTGGGAAGTCATTTCTACATCCACGCTGGTACGGATCTGGGCCACCGCCTCCTCGCCGATGAACAGGGAGGGCACCCACTTGGTGGCGCTGGCCTCGATGAGGGACATGGTCAGGACGTCTCTGGCGGCGGGGGAGGGACCGTTGAAGATCAGGTTCAGCACCAGGCACAGGGCGCCCACAGCCAGGATCACGATGGTGAACAGAACCAGGAAAAAGCGGCGGATAATCCTGCCCAGCAGGCCGCTTTTTTTCTTCTTGTTCTTTACCGGTTTTCCGGCTTCCGCGGGGGACGGGGGGATCTTGCTTTTGCTCATATCTTTCGACCTCTTACTTGGATTGTTGCGGTGCGAAGACCCAGCGCTGCTGAATCATATAGCTCAGGAAATACAGGACGGTCATAACCACCACATATACAGCGGTGCGCAGGAAGTTCGCATGGTCGCTGACGCCGAACAGGGTGTAAAATCCCTGGGTCAGCAGCACCTGAGCCGCCATCTGGGGCAGGGCAAGGCAGTAATAGCGAACCATGGCCTGGGTGGTGGATACCCGGGCGTGGAACACCAGCTGCTTGTTCATGAAGAAATTCAGCAGGGAGGAAATGACCCGGGCGCCAATGGCGGCGGCGGCGGTCAGCCCCAGCCCCGTCAGCACGGAGCCGAAGGCCCAGCTCAGCAGGGCGAAGGCGGCGGTATCCACCAGGGCGCTGATCAGGGAGCTGGCGGTGTAGCGGAAGAAATGGGCCAGGATCAGCTTATAGATCCGCCAGGAATCGTGGAACACCCGGAAATGGGAGCTTTTGTTTTCTTCGATGTACACGGTGCGGATCTTGACCTCGTCAAAGGGGATGCCCTTGGTTTTGAAGGCCAGAAGCATATTGGTTTCATATTCGAACCGGTCGCCCGCCACATCCACCAAAAGCTCCAGGGCGTCCCGGGTTAAGGCCCGCAGGCCGGTCTGGGTGTCGGAAATGGTCATGCCACAGAAGACCTTGAATACCATGGATGTGGTCTGGTTGCCGAAGCGGCTGCGGGCAGGCACGTGATCCAGGGTGAAGTCCCGGCAGCCAAGAACGCAGCGGCCGGTTTGCAGCATGTGTTCGCAGCAGGCCAGGGTATCGGCGGGATGGTGCTGGTTATCGCCGTCTACGGTGACGACACCAAAGCCCTCCGGCCGGTTCTCCAGGAACCAGCGGAAGGCATTTTTCAAAGCCGCGCCTTTTCCTTTGTTCACCTGGTGATGAAGGAGCTGGATCTGGGGATGCCGCTGTGCTGCCTCCAGAAAATAATGCAGGTTCTCCGGCTTGCTGCCGTCGTTGATCAAAATAATATGGGAAAAGCCATATTCCAGAAGGCCGTCGATCACGGCGACCAATTTGTCATCCGGATCCAAGGACGGAAGAACCACGGAAATACGGGACAAATCTTGCATATTCTCGCCTCTTTACTTTTTTACAGAGTAATCTAATATATTATATCATATTTCGATCCGTTTGCATAGGGTTTTCAAAAAAACTTCACGAAAAAGCAGGTGACAAATCCAGGAAGCGGCTGAAAAATCAGGCAGTGGCGGCCCGCCAGAGCAGCTGCAGAAAGCTGCGGGTGCTGGCCCAGAGGGGGTGGCTTACCGGATTGAGGGCGAAGAAGGCCGGGTCGGCTTCAGAATCCACGGGGAAGGCGCCGGTATAGATATGATATGGCTCCAGCCGCCGGGCAATGGCGCCGATGGTGTAAAACCGCCTGACGTCGAAATCAAAGCCCAGGGCGCTTAAAATGGCCACGGTAAATTCCGCGCAGGTAAAGGCGTCCCGTATGGGGAACTTCCGGTGCAAAGGCGCGGCCAGGGCCGACAGGTGATTATACAGGTATTTCTCCTGATCCCGGCCCATGGAGGCCAGGAGCTTCTGAAGCTGCTGCCATTGCGCCGGGGTCAGGGGCAGACGGTACAGACAAATGGCGGCGGATCTGCCGCCGTGATGATAGCGGCTGGGATGCTCCGCCACAAAGCCGCCGTAAAAGGGGGTACGATAGTACCGCCGGGCAAAGGAATACAAGGTGGCAAGATCCGCCTGGGTGGAAATGGAAACATGGTTGTAGGGTTCTCCGGTCACCAGCCGGATCCAGCGCCCCATTCGATATGGGGTGGAGGAAAACAGAACGTATAAATTGTGCGTCGAGCCCATATCCGGCACACCTCCTGACTGTGGGCAAAGGGTTGGAGCCGCTGTGCCTCTTGGCGGCGGCAGGATCATTGGATGCTGGCCAGAAAGCCCTGGTAGCTTTGGTCCAGGTACTGGGCCAAGGTATCCGGATCCATGGCAGTAAAGTCCGCGTCAGCCGGGGAAAGCCACGCGAATTCCACGGTACGCACGGAAAGACCGGCATAATGCTCCGCCGCCGCGGCGTCGTAAGCCTCACGGGAGATCGCATTTCCCTGAGCGTCTTCCCAGGAAAGGTGCTGGGAGCCGTTTTCGTCGTAGCTTTCCTGGTGGACTGCCAGAGTTTCCTCGGAGAGAACGCCTTGATCCAGGGTGACGGAGCGGATGCTGTACAGATACTGTGCGGCGCCGATTTTCAAAAGATCGGTAAAAATATAGTGGTATACATCACCGTTTTCATCATAATAGCAGGGAATTTCCTGGTTAAACGTAAGATCCGCGGGCGACTCTCCCTCCCCCAGAGGCCAGGGGCATTCCGTCAGAGTCTGGGTCTGGGGATCGACCTGCCAGAGATAATTGTACGAGTAGTGGCCTGTTCCCTGAAATGTGGACAGCAGCAGCTCCAACCGGCCGTTTCGATCCAGGTCGGTGACGGCAAACTGATACGGTATGTATTGATCCAGTTCCAGGCGGGAAAGCCAAGTGTCCCCATTGGCTGCCAGCAGCCGGATCTGGGATTGGACGTCTGTCTCCTGCCCGGCGGGCTGGGTGACAGGCTGGGTGGCGGCTTGGGTGGGATTTACCGGTTGGATGGTAATCGCCGGTTGGGTGCTCTCAGGGACGGAGATTTCCGGCGCGGCGGGGGTGCAGGCGCACAAGCCGGCGGTGAAAAGAATGCACAGCATCCATGTCCGAATTTTCATGGCGGTTCCTCCTGAATGAATTTCCATGGGCGTTCGCGGTAAAATCTGAATCTGGAGCCATTATACCATCTGCCGGGAAAAAAGCAACGCCTCCCAGGGGGAAAGTCACCTGGGAGGCGAAATTTAAGGAAATCTTATACTTTTTACAAAACTTTGGAAAGGAAGTCCCGAAGCCGGGGGTTCTGGGGATGGCCGAACACCGCCTCAGGATCGCCCTGCTCCAGGATCTGCCCCTGATCCATGAACAGGATCCGGCTGCCCACTTCCCGGGCGAAGCCCATTTCGTGGGTGACCACCACCATGGTCATGCCGTCGGCGGCCAGCTCCTTCATAACGCTGAGCACCTCGCCCACCATTTCCGGATCCAGGGCGGAGGTGGGCTCGTCAAAGAGCATTACCTTGGGGTTCATCGCCAGCGCCCGGACGATGGCGATGCGCTGCTTCTGACCGCCGGAGAGCTGGCTGGGGTAGGCGTTTGCCTTTTCCTCCAGCCCCACCCGGCGCAGCAGCTGCATAGCGGTGCTTTCCGCTTCGGCCTGGGTCATCAGACCGGTGCGCACAGGCGCCAGGGTGATGTTGCGCAGGATGGTCATGTTGGGGAACAGGTTGAAGTGCTGGAACACCATGCCCATCTTCCGGCGGACGGCGTTGATGTCGGTGCTGGGATCGGTGATGTTCACGCCGTCGAAGGTAATGGTACCGGCGGAAGGCTCCTCCAGCAGGTTCAGGCTGCGCAGGAAGGTGGATTTGCCGGAGCCGGAGGGGCCGATGATAACCACCTTATCCCCGGGGTAGATATGCTCGGAAATGTCGTTGAGCACCAGATGATCCCCAAAGGATTTGCTTAAATGCTTAACGTCGATCACTTTGACGCAGCCTCCTTTCCAGAATGCCCAGCAGCCAGGAGAAGATGATGACCAGCACCAGATAGATACAGGCCACGCCCACCAAGGGGAACATCTGCTCGTAGGTTCGGCCGTAAATGGCCTGGGCGGCATAGACCAGCTCCTTGCCGCCGATGACGGTGATCAGGGAGGTGTCCTTGAGCAGGATGATGAACTCATTGCCCAGGGAGGGGAGTATGGCCTTGAATGCCTGGGGGATAACGATGAAACGCATGGTGTCGGCATAGCTCAGGCCCAGGCTCCGGCCCGCCTCCGCCTGACCGGGATCCAGGGCCATCAGACCGCCCCGGATGATTTCCGCCACATAGGCTCCGGAGTTGATGCCCAGGGTCAGCGCGCCTACCATGTTGTAGTTGCGGGAGGAGGAGAAGATCACGAAGCCCATAATCAGCAGCTGAACCATCATGGGGGTGCCCCGGATCACGGTGACGTAGACCTTGCACACGGCGTTGAGCAAGCCCAGAATGGGATTGTGCTTACCGGGCCGCTGCTGGTCGTGGGCGGTGCGGATCATGGCCACCAGAATGCCCAGGGCGATGCCGATGGCCAAAGCGGCGGCGGTGACCACCAGGGTGGTGCCGACTCCTTTAAAATACTGGATCCACCGGTCGCCTTCCAGAAAGGCTTGGTAGAACTTCACATAAAATTCCTGAAAAAAAGTGGCGTTGCCCTCACGCATCAGAACCTTCCAGGCTTCGTACTGTTCCACAATCTCACATCCTTAACTCGTTTCTTCCTCCGGTGGGAGGGTGGCTGTTCTATCCAGAAAATCACCTTCTCCGGGGATCGCCGGTAAAGGGAAGGCAATTTTCCAAATACAACAAGAAGGGCTATGGGAACGGAAGCCCGTTCCCATAGCGGTCGTTTCCGGGGATTACTCGCCGAAATACTTGTCGTAAATCGCGGGGATGGTGCCGTCGTTGTTGAGATCCACCAGAGCCTGGTTGATGGCGTCCAGCAGGGCGGTGTTCTCCTTGCCTACACCGATGGCGTAGTTGTCCTCAGCCAGGTAGCCGTCCAGCAGAACCAGGCCGGGGTTGCCGTCAACAAATTCCTGAGCGGGGGAAGCGTCAATGACCACGCAGTCCACCTGATCGTTCAGCAGAGCCTGGACAGCGCTGGCGCCGTTGTCATAAGCGGTGACGTGATCTTCGCCGTAGGTATCAGAGACGTAGATGTAGCCGGTGGTTGCCCGCTGCGCGCCGCACATCTTTTCACCCAGGTTGTCCAGGGTCACGTCGGAGCCTTCCTTGACGATGACCTTCTGGGAGCTGGAGAAGTAGTAGTCAGAGAAGTTCATCACCAGCAGACGATCCTCCGTAACGGAGACGCCGGCCATGACAATGTCGGACTTGCCCTGCTGCACAGCCAGCAGCGCGGCGTCAAAATCCATGTCGTCAATCTGCAGCTCCAAGCCCAGCTTCTCGGCGATGGCGGTGGCAACTTCCACGTCGTAGCCTTCGAAGGAGCCGTCGTCGGCAACCATTTCAAAGGGAGGGAAGGCGGCGTTTGTGGACATGATCAGCTTGCCGGGCTCCACGGTGGTCAAGGCGGCGGCAGCTTCGGTTTCGGCTTCGGTCTCGGCGGGAGCCTCAGTACCGGCGGTGGTTTCCACGGGGGCCTCGGTAGCCTCGGTAGCGGCGGTGGCGGGAGCCTCGCTGCCGGAGCAGGCGGTGAACAGGCCCAGAACCATCACAACGGCCAGGGCAAAAGAAAATACCTTTTTCATCAGTCAAAATCTCCTTTTCTTCTTCTTGTTCCTTAGGCTGCCGAAAGGGGCAGCTAAGATGAATAAATAGTACACCGAATAATATTCACTGTCAATTGGCTATCTATACAATCATTCCGGCAAAATTCCCCACGCCATAAGAAACATAGCACAAAAGTGCAGATAATTACCTTAAATATACAGGCATACAGAAGATATATGCAAGAAACAAGCCCCCCGTGGGAATGCATATTATGTAGAATTTAATGGATAATTATGCTATCTCCGGATGTCCTACGGCGCTCGGTGTGCCGATTTGGTCACAGACCCCTTAGACGCAATCTTGAGATTCGCGCCTGCTACATTAATATAATAATAGCGAATATAATAGCGAGGCGCAATCGGTGGCGATTGAAAGGGAGAACTGGGGCGTGTACGCAATGACGGTACAAAAATAGCGTAGAATCCATACAGCACGTACAGATTTTGAACAAAAAATGTCGCGCTTCGTCCATATGCACAATTGTGAAGAATCCGTGTAGTACAGGTTAATTAATAGTAACGAAATCGAGAAAAAACATTTGACATCCACCGGTGGACAGAGTAAAATATCTACATAATTTATTTGTGAAACTATGCTTTTCTGGATACCGGAATGCAGGAACCTGCTGCCATGACCCGAGGCTGACAGCCGGGGTGGACACAGGATCCCTGGGCCGGGGCATCCGTATAGGAGCGGCGTTTCGCAGGTAGATGAATTGAAAAGGAGGAAACAAAAATGAAAAAGCTTCTGGCAATGCTGCTGGCGCTGACTATGGTTCTGTCCATGGCTGCCTGCGGCGGAAACGATGTTCCCGAAACCACGGCTTCCGTGGCGGCGAGCACCGAAGCAGTTGAAGCGCCCACCGATCCGGCAGACGAGGTTCTGTATGCTGAACTGAAGAGCCTGGCCAACAAGGAGTACGGCACTGACTACGTCTCCCTGTACAGCGAGTTCGGCAAGCAGACCACCGTTGACCAGGTCATTGAGGACGAGGAAAACGGCAACGCCTACATCGAGATCGACGGTGTTCTGTATACGCTTGGTCTGGACTTCCTGTCCCGCGCCATGGTTTACAACACTTCCGTCCCCGAGGGCGGCGAATGGGAAACCGAGGATGACGTCTACGCCACCTGGTGGAGACTGTACATCCAGCGCTGGAACAACCTGCTGCCTGAGGTTCCCCTGTACTCCAATGAGTACTACGATCTGTACAACGCCCAGATCAAGGGAGTGGAGGAGTTCCCCACCAACCCCTACTGGAGCCCCTCCGATGCTCTGATTGACTGGACTTCCGAGAAGGAAGACGGTTCCATCATCATCGGCAACTCTACCGACCTGTCCGGTAAGTTCCGTTACGCTATCTTCGGCGGCACGACCCCCGGCGCCGCGGATCTGGACGTTCAGGATCTGACCCGTGGTCTGGAGACCGTTTCCACCACCAAGGAAGGCGGCTACGTGTGGAATTCCACCGTTGTCAAGGAGCACACCGAGGTGGACAACGAGGACGGATCCCGCACCTACACCATCACCATCTATGACGATCTGAAGATGTCTGACGGTTCCCCTGTTACGGTCAAGAACTATTTGGTGCACCCCATGGTCTTCTCCTCCGTGGTGGGCGCTCAGGCTGCCGGCAAGGATCACATGGCTTGCCTGCGGTACGTTGGCTTTGAGGGCTTCTCCGCTTACGACGGCACCAATGCCGGCCAGACCACCGAAAGCGGCGCCACCATCACCAAGGAACTGACCGGTCTGCGGATGATTGACGACTACACCTTCTCCGTGACCGTCGCTGCGGAGCATCTGCCCTACTTCTACGCCATGACCTACGGCGGCTTCTATGCTGACGACGTCGCTCTTTGGATCGGCGACTGCGACATCAAGGACGATGGCAACGGCGTGTATTTCACCGATGAGTTCTATGCCAAGAATGGCGATTCCTATGTCATGGCTGAGCATGTGACGGACGCTGCCTGGAACGCCGACACCACCTATCCCTACTCCGGTCCTTATGTGGTTGAGTCCTACGACGAGGCTGACAAGTCCGCCGTTCTGAAGATCAACCCCGAATTCAAGGGCAACTACGAGGGCACCAAGCCTTCCATCGAAACCGTTGTCTACAAGAAAATCGTTACCGAGACCCAGATGGCTGACTTTACCTCCGGCGGCTTGGATGTAATTTCCGGCATCACCGGCGGCGACGAAACCAACGAGGCCATTGCTACTGCCGACGCTTCCAACGGCGCTTACGTCTACACCCACTACAGCCGCGCCGGCTACGGCAAGCTGGGCTTCCGCGCCGACTTCGGCCCTGTCCAGTTCACCGAGGTCCGTCAGGCCATTGCTTACTGCATGGATCGCGCCCAGTTCGCTAAGGACTTCACCGGCGGTTATGGCGGCGTTGTGGACGGCCCCTACTACACCGGCTCCTGGATGTACAAGGCCGCTGTGGAGGACGGCATGATCCTGAACGCCTACGCCACCTCTGTTGACTCCGCCATTGCCGTTCTCGAGGAAGGCGGCTGGATCTACAACGCCGAGGGCGGCGAGTACACCGACGGCGTGCGTTACAAGAAGATCCCCGCTGCCGAAATGTCGGACAATGACAAGACCTACCAGTCCAAGGACGGCGCTTACAAGACCGTTCAGGTTGGCGAGGATTACTACATGCCCCTGGTTCTGAACTGGTACGGCACCACCGACAACCCCTTCACCGATCTGCTGATGACTGGCTTCATGAACAACGAGAACCTGGCTACCGCCGGCTTCGTGATCCAGAACACAGTTGGTGAGTTCAATCCCATGCTGGACGAGCTGTATCAGGCTCCCATCTATGGATACTACAGCGGTACGCCTCTGTACTCCTGCTTCAACTTCGCTACCGGCTTCACCTCCGCCGCTTACGACTACTCCTACAACCTGACCATCGATCCTGCCGAGTACGACAACTACTCCCTTTACTACATTAAGGATCTGGCCGACGCCTACTGGCTGAAGTAATCACCGGCGGCTGCGAAGAAAAGTTATCCTAAGCAGCACTCCCCCACAGGGCAGGAGTCTCAGACTCCTGTCCTGTGGGAATTTAGCGCTTTTCCCACAAACAGCTCGCGCGGTAAGGCGGGGGCATGCTTCTGGCCATGTCCCGGGTTCCCTGTGTCATCCGTGACAGAGGCAAGCCCCCGCCCTACCCTGTGCCAAGCCATCGGGGTCAGTGATTTACTGTCTCGGACAATCAGTGAGAATCATTCGCGGAAAAATCCGCATCATACATAGAAACGGCGGCTTGACGCTGCCGCCTACGGCAAAGAAACGAGGAATCACTATGACAAAATACGTCATTAAGCGAATCGCCTATATGCTGGTGGTTTTGGTGATCCTGTCTGTGATCATGTTCCTGATCTACAGTCTGGTTCCCAGCAACCGCGCCTATACCGACGCCACCAACGAAATAAAGGCACTGAAAAATGTGCTTCCCAAGGATAAGGTGGATGAGAAATTCGAGGAGCTGTATCTGATGTATCAGCGCCGCTATGGTACCGATACCGACAGCAAGATCATTCGCTATCTGCGCTGGGTAGGCGTCTACCCCCTGTATGACGGCAGCTTTAACGGCCTGCTCCAGGGTAACTTCGGCTACTCCTATGAGTACCAGAAGCCGGTGCTGGAAGTGATCAAGAATCCTATGATCAACACCATTAAGATCAATATTTGGGCCACCATTCTTGGCCTGGGTATTACCATCCCCTTGGGCATCGTCTGCGCGGTGAGGCGTGGCGGCAAGCTGGATCAAACAATGTCCGTCGTCACCATTTTGGGCTATAGTCTGCCCACCTTCGTCATCAGTATTTTGTTCATTTGGATTTTCTGCTCCAAGCTGAACATCTTCCCGCCCAGCGGTATGAAGACTCCAGGCTCCAATTATACCGGTTTTCGGCAGTTCCAGGATGAGATGTACTACATGGCGCTGCCTCTGATTGTCATGACCTTCTCCTCCCTTGGCGGCATGACCCGGTATGTCCGGGCCTCCATGGCAGACGCTCTGAGCATGGACTGCATCCGTACCGCCCGGGCTAAGGGACTGCGGGAGAAGACTGTCATTTACTCCCACGCCTTCCGTAACGCCCTGATTCCCATTGTTTCCCTGGTGGTGGGTTGGTTCCTGGGCATTTTCGGCGGCTCACTGGTGGTGGAAAGCATGTTCGCCTGGAATGGCATGGGCAAGCTGATGATCACCTCCCTGCGGACGGCTGACTATGAAGTGGTTCTTCTGATGCAGATGTTCTACGTGGCGATGTCCCTGGTAGGCAACCTGATCATTGACATTGTCTACGGCATTGTGGATCCTCGCGTCCGGGTGAATAACTAAGTCTAAGGAGGAAACAATCATGACCAAACAGAATAAAAATTCCTCCGGCTTGGCAGCGACGCTGAAGCGGTGGTTCCTCCGCT
The DNA here is from genome assembly GCA_944385545.1 of uncultured Oscillospiraceae bacterium. Taxonomy (GTDB): domain Bacteria; phylum Bacillota; class Clostridia; order Oscillospirales; family Oscillospiraceae; genus Faecousia. The sequence continues at coordinate 26,913 of CALWXQ010000001.1, forward strand.
TCTGGAAGGGCGGTGCCAACGCCCTGGCCGATGAAATGGAGGAGAAAAAGGCCGATATGTCCGTGGAGGAAATCGTCAGCCCCATGCAGCAGGTGATCCGTAATTTCTTGGACCGGAAGCTGGCGGTGGGCGCTACCGTCGTTCTGATCGCCATGTTCCTGACCATGTTTATCGGACCGATGCTCATGCCCAAGTACTACGACGCCTATACCGAGGTGACCCAGAAAAGCATTGCGCCCACCTTGTCCATGATGAAGGTTCCCAAGGAGTTGGCTGACGATGTAAAGATGATCGACGGCTACGGCTCCTTCTCCGTGGGCCTGAGCAACGCCGGAAAGGTCTACATCTGGGGCTCCACCCAGATCGGTACCACCGGTGTGGACATTGGAGATATCCCCGAGGATGTGCTTAATGCGAATATCGTTATGGTGGCAGCCGGCATCGACCATGTGATCGCCATTGATGACAAGGGCATCGTCCATGCCTGGGGCAACAACCGTCTCGGACAGTACACCACCCTGGCGGATGTAGAGGCCAGCGGCGGTGAGATCAACCCCAACATTGCCTATATGCCGGAAGAACTGGTCACCACCGGCATTGATGTGAACAACATTAAGAAACTCACCTGCGGCTACCAGTGCACCGCTATTTTGATGAACGACGGCTCCTTCTACCTGTGGGGCAATAAGCTGGCCTATGCCAACATCGATCTGTTCCTGAATGCCGGCAGCATGTACGATATGGACTTCACCCTGAACTATATCGTAGGCATCAACGGCAAGCGCAATTCCATCTACACCGGCTCCCGCGGCCTGTATGATGTCGTCCGCTCCGAGGTGGGTGGCGAAACCACCAAGATCAAGGATTACCTGGACGGTCGTAAAATCGAGGCCATTACCGCTGCCAATAACAGCATGTGCCTGCTGCTGGACGATGGCTCCGTCTGCTTCGCCGGCGACTATGCCGGTAATTTGACCCCCTCTCCTGTCCTTGCCGAAGACGAAGATTTTGTCCAGATTGTTGCCGGTTCCTATCACTACTCCGGCCTGACCAACAAGGGCAATATCTATTCCTGGGGCAGCAACACCCTGGATCAGACCGAGGTGCCCAAGAACTACGAAGGCGCTACCAAGCTCTACAACGGCGCTTTCCAGACCTACGCCGTGGACGATAACGACGATGTGGTGGCGAAGTGGGGCCTGAAAGGCTACCTGTTCGGCACGGACACCGCCGGCGCGGACATCTTCCAGCGGATTATCAACGGTGGTAAGATGACCATGACCATTGGTGCCGTGGCTGTTATCATCTCCTCCGTCATCGGCATCATCGTCGGCTGTATCTCTGGTTATTTCGGCGGCAAGGTGGACATCCTGCTGATGCGGATCGCGGAGATCTTCAACGCCATCCCGTTCATTCCCTTCGCCATGATCCTCTCCGCCATTATGGGCCGTATGACCCTCAGCGAAGATATGCGGATCTTTATCATCATGTGCATTCTGGGCGTGCTGACCTGGCCGGGTCTTGCCCGGCTGGTTCGGGGACAGGTTTTGGTGGCCCGTGAGAGCGAATATGTCACCGCCGCCAAGGCCCTGGGCGTGAAGGAATATACCATTGCCTTCAAGCACATTCTGCCCAACGTCATGTCCGTAATCCTGGTCAACCTTGTGTTGAACTTCGGCACCTGTATGCTCACCGAGTCCAGCTTGTCCTACCTGGGCTTCGGCGTCACCTATCCCCGTCCTACCTGGGGTAACATGCTCAACGGCGCCAACAATGCCACCATTATCAATGCCTATTGGTGGCAGTGGGTATTCACCGCCGCGTTCCTGGCGATCACCTGCATCTGTATTAACATTGTAGGCGACAACCTCCGCGACGCCATGGATCCCAAGGCCAACAGTTCCAGATAAGGAGGAAGAAGCATGGCATTACTTGAACTTCGAGATCTGCACACCTTCTTCCACACGAAGAAAGGTATCGTAAAAGCCGTCAACGGCGTGTCTTATTCCGTTGAGGAGGGCAAAACTCTGGGTGTTGTGGGTGAGTCCGGCTCCGGCAAGTCTGTGTCCGCAATGAGCATCCTGCAGCTGCTGGACGGAAACGGCTATATCGACTCCGGCGAGATCTTGTTTGAGGGCAGGGATCTGACCAAGGTCTCTATGAACGACCTGTACAGCATCCGCGGCAACAAGATTTCCGTGATCTTCCAGGAGCCTATGACCAGCCTGAACCCGGTGTTCACTGTGGAGCGGCAGCTTTCCGAGCCCTTCATCATCCACCGGGGCATGAAAAAGAAGGAAGCCGCCAAGGAAGCGATCAAAATGCTGGCTGACGTAAAGATCCCCAATCCGGAGATCGTGGTCAAGCAGTATCCCCACCAGCTTTCCGGCGGTATGCGCCAGAGAGTCATGATCGCCATGGCCCTGGCCTGTGAGCCGAAGCTGCTCATTGCCGACGAGCCCACCACCGCTCTGGACGTGACCATCCAGGCCCAGATTCTGCGCCTGATGAACGACCTGAAAGAGCGTCACGGCACCGCTATCATGTTCATCACCCACGACCTGGGCGTTATCAACCAGATGGCCGACGACGTTGCGGTTATGTACTGCGGCGAAGTGGTGGAGCGGGTTCCTGCCCGCGTCCTGTTCGCCAGCACCACCAAGCATTCTCACCCCTACACCGAGGGACTGCTGGCATCCGTTCCCCGACTGGACACCACCGCTGCCCGACTGGACGCCATTCCCGGCGCGGTTCCCCACCCGCTGGATCTGCCCAAGGGCTGCAAATTCGCTCCCCGCTGTAAATATTGTACCCAGAAGTGCATCGACGAGGTCCCCGAACTGGTAAAGGTCGGCCCGGATCAGGAGATCCGCTGCTTCTATCCGGAGAAGGAGGCGCGCCATGGAAAATAAAGAAAAGAAGCTTCTGCTCCAAATCACCAATCTGAAGCAGTATTTCCCAGTGGGCAAGGGCCGGTTTGTCCGCGCCAACGACGGCATTACCCTGGATATTTACGAAGGGGAAACCTTCGGCCTGGTGGGTGAGTCCGGCTGCGGTAAGTCCACCTTGGGTCGCTCCATTCTTCAGCTGTACAAGCAGACCGATGGCCGTACCATGTACTTCGGCCGCTCCATTAATGAGCTGGCTCCCAAGTACGCCTACCATACCTTCCGCACCCTGAGCAAGCGCCGGGCGGAGGTCAAGCAGAAGCAGGAAAAGTACACGGCTTTCCGCGCTGAGTATGACAAGCTTGAGGAGAAAGAGCGTTACCAGAAGCACGGGGAAATGGTGCACCTGCGCAAGGAAGCCAAAGACGCGTTGCTGGACGTGACTACCCTGATTGGCGGTCTGTTCGTCCACCCCGACCTTTCCAAGGTGGAGGCTGCCTTCATGGAGGTGTATAAGATCTCCAAGGAATTAAGCGCGGCTGTTGAGAAGCGGGATGACGCAAAGCTGACTGTGGACGACCTGACGTATGCTCTGGAAGAAGCCAACAAGGCCGGTAAGCCTGCTGACAAGCTGGCGACCAAGCTGGCGGCCGCCCAAGCCAAGCTGGACGGCGTGCTGGCCCAGATGGATTCCATCAATGCCCGCCTGGAGGACAGCGGCAAGCGCATTGCCGCCCTGCGCCAGGAGTGCTTAGGTATGGAGGGCTATGACGAGTACGAAGCTGACCACAGCGAAGGCATCGATCTGGCCCGACTGAACTACGGGGAAATGCGCAAGCTCCGCAGCGACCTACAGCTGATTTTCCAGGATCCCTACTCCTCTCTGAACCCCCGTATGACTGTGGGGCAGATCATTGGCGAGGGCATGATCGCCCATAAATTCTTCCGTAAGAACGATAAGCGGATGCAGGAGGGCGTCATCGAAATCATGGAGGAGTGCGGCCTGGCGCCCTACTTCCTCCACCGGTATCCCCACCAGTTCTCCGGCGGTCAGCGGCAGCGGATTGGCATCGCCCGTTCCCTTGCCCTTCGGCCGAAGTTTGTGGTTTGTGACGAAGCGGTTTCCGCTCTGGACGTTTCCATCCAGGCCCAGATTATCAACCTGCTCCAGGATCTGAAGGAAAAGCAGAATCTGACTTATCTGTTCATCACCCACGACCTGTCGGTGGTCAAATACATCTCCGACCGGATCGGCGTTATGTACCTGGGCAATATGGTGGAGACAGCCACTTCCGACGAGATCTTTGCCCATCCCCTCCATCCCTACACTGAGGCGCTGCTCAATGCCATCCCCACCATTGACGAGGATGCCAGCCGCAACCCGGAGATTCTGGAGGGCGATATTCCCAGCCCCGTCAATCCCCCCAAGGGCTGCAAGTTCCACACCCGCTGCAAGTACTGCACCGAGATCTGCACCCAGGTGGTTCCCCACATGGAGGAGGTTCGGCCTAACCATTTCGTAGCCTGCCACCACGTGCTGGAAGCCAACAAGGAGTGAACCCATGCTTTTTGAGCACAAGATCCGCAGGGCGATGAAATGGTCCCATGATCGGAAACTTCGGGCGGAAGGTCGTGATCCGGAGCTGGAAGATCTGGAACGGGAGCTGAAAAACCGGGGAAAACAAAGACCGGAGGAGCTTCCTACCATAGAGGAACTGAAAGAACAGGAGGCCGGTCTTCCTCTGGAGAAAGGGGATCTGCCCGCTTTGATCGGGACGGCGCTGATCACCATTGTCCCTGTTTGCTTGCTGGTACTGGTGGTGATCTGCTTAGCGGCCTATTTCCTGATCTTCGGTTGGTAAGCGTCCGTTTCCCCAAATCTACGTCCAAAGGCGGGCCAAGGAATTTCCTTGGCCCGCCTTCAGAGTGTCAAAAAATTCCCATGCCGACGATCGGCACCACGATCCATGAAAGGACAGACGGCATGGGAATTTTGTGTGCATCCGCCCCGGTTGCCCCATAGGGGCGAGGGGCGGGCACTTAAAAAATTTATTTACTGTGAATGCGTAGCTTTCACAGTAAGCCTTGCGGAGTTTGTGAACTGCTCATCGTCAAGCGAAGCTGGGGCGGCTTACAAGTCAGCCCCTTCTATTGGGTTCTTTGTAACCATATGAAAAATCCCCGACGCGGTTGACCAGACCGTATCGGGGATTTTTCAGAGAAAAAGAGAGGTGAGAAAATAAAAAAGATGGAAGATTCACTACCGTTCTTACTTACATTATAACCACGGGGCATAAAAAGTCAAGGAAGAAAGTGTTAAAGAAGTATTAAGAGACGAGAAAAAAACAGGCGAAATTTGTGCAGAATGACCAATTATGAACATTTTGTAGCATCTTGGATAGGGGGCTTGACTTTTTCAAAAAATGGGGTATAGTAAAAACAAATGAATTAGCACTCTAACGATGAGAGTGCTAAACCGAGAAAGGAAGGATAGCTTATGAATTTCAATACCTATACCCAGAAGTCTCTGGAAGCTGTCCAGAGCGCGCAGAATTTGGCTGTACAAAATTCCCACCAGCAGCTGGAGCAGGTGCATCTGCTGCTGGCTCTGCTTCGGCAGGACGGGGGACTGATCCCCCAGCTGCTTCGGAAAATGGACGTTACTGTGGAGAGCCTGGACGCCGCCGCCGAGGCTCAGTTGCGGAAGCTCCCGGCGGTGAAGACCAGCCGGGACGCTGACCGGTTCTATATCACCGCGGATGTTGACGCCACGTTTACCGCCGCCGAGGAACAGGCGAAGACCATGAAGGATGAATTCGTCTCCGTGGAGCATCTGTTCCTGGCCCTGCTGGACACCGCCCGGGGCGGCGTGAAGGAGCTGTTCACCACCTACCGAATCACCAAGGAAAACGCGCTGAAGGCCCTGCAGGCGGTGCGTGGGAATCAGCGGGTGACCTCCAACAGCCCGGAGAGCACCTATGACGCCCTGGAGAAGTACGGTACGGATTTGGTCAAGCGGGCAAGAGAGCAGAAAATGGATCCTGTGATCGGCCGGGACGAGGAGATCCGAAACGTGATCCGGATCCTGTCCCGGAAGACCAAGAATAACCCTGTGCTCATTGGGGAACCCGGCGTGGGCAAGACGGCCATTGCCGAGGGCCTGGCCCAGCGGATCGTGAAAAAGGATGTGCCCAAGTCCTTGCAGGATAAGACCATCTTCTCCCTGGATATGGGCGCGCTGATTGCCGGCGCCAAGTACCGGGGCGAGTTTGAGGAGCGGCTGAAGGCGGTGCTTAACGAGGTCAGGGAGTCGGAAGGCCGGATCATCCTATTCATCGACGAGCTTCACACCATCGTTGGCGCCGGCAAGACCGAGGGCAGCATGGACGCCGGGAATCTGCTCAAGCCCATGCTGGCCCGGGGCGAGTTGCACTGCATCGGCGCCACGACCCTGGACGAATACCGGCAGTATATTGAAAAGGACGCTGCCCTGGAGCGCCGGTTCCAGCCGGTGCAGGTGGATGAACCCACAGTGGAGGATACCATTGCCATCCTCCGAGGTCTGAAAGAACGCTATGAGGTCTTCCACGGCGTGAAGATCGCGGACTCAGCCATCATAGCCGCGGCTACCTTGTCCCACCGGTATATCACCGACCGGTTCCTTCCGGACAAGGCCATTGACCTGGTGGACGAGGCCTGCGCCCAGATCCGCACGGAGATGGACTCTATGCCTACGGAGCTGGACGCGGTATCCCGGAGAATCATTCAAATGGAGATTGAGGAAGCGGCCCTGAAGAAGGAGGATGATGACCTCTCCAAGGGCCGGTTGGCGGAGCTGCAAAAGGAGCTGGCGGAGGAACGGGACGCCTTCAATGCCATGAAAGCCCAGTGGGAAAATGAGAAGAACGCCATCGGCAAGGTGCAGCAGCTACGGGAGAAGATCGAGGAGCTGAACCGTCAGATCGAGGCCGCTGAGCAGCGCTATGACCTGGAGAAGGCGGCAGAGCTGAAATACGGCCGCCTGCCGGAAGCCCAGCGGCAGCTGGCTGAGGAGGAACGCCGCTCTCAGGAGGCCAAGGAGGCCAGCATCCTCCGGGATCGGGTCACCGACGAGGAGATCGCCCGGATCGTAGAGCGCTGGACCGGGATCCCGGTGGCCCGGTTGGTTCAGGGCGAGCGGGAGAAGCTGTTGCACCTGGACGAAACCCTGCATCAGCGGGTGGTGGGCCAGGATGAGGCCGTCCAGGCGGTCACCGAGGCCATCCAGCGCAGCCGGGCGGGGATCCAGGATCCCAACCGTCCCATCGGCTCGTTCCTGTTCCTCGGCCCCACAGGCGTGGGCAAAACGGAGCTGGCCAAGACCCTGGCCCAGGCGCTTTTTGACGACGAAAACAACCTGGTGCGCATTGACATGTCCGAGTATATGGAGAAATTCTCCGTCTCCCGGCTCATCGGCGCGCCTCCGGGATATGTGGGCTACGAGGAAGGCGGTCAGCTGACCGAGGCCGTTCGCCGGAAGCCTTACTCCGTGGTGCTCTTTGACGAGGTGGAGAAGGCCCATCCGGATGTATTCAATGTGCTGCTGCAAGTGCTGGACGACGGCCGGATCACCGACTCCCAGGGCAGAACCGTGGACTTTAAGAACACCATTCTGATCCTCACATCCAACCTGGGATCGGAGTACCTGCTGGAGGGCGTTCGCAGTGACGGCACCATTGATCCCGGCGCAAAGGCCCAGGTGGAGGCGCTGCTGCGCCGCTCCTTCCGGCCGGAGTTCCTGAATCGGTTGGACGAGATCGTCTTCTATAAGCCCCTGACCAAGGAGAACATCACCAAGATCATCGATCTGCAGATCCAAAAGCTGAACCAACGCCTGGAGCAGCAGCAGATCCGCTGCCAGTTGACCCAAGCGGCCAAGGACGCCATTGTGGAAGCGGCCTATGATCCCCAGTACGGCGCCCGGCCCCTGCGCCGATATGTCCAGCATACCGTGGAGACCATGCTCAGCAAGCGTCTGCTGAAGGGCGACATCGCCCCGGGCCAAACCATTACCGTAGACGCCCTGAACGGGGAACTGCGCATGGAATAAATCCCCCAAGAGCCAAGGCGCGCCCGGCGGAAGGGCGCGTCAGCTCCGTGGAGCCCCGTACCCCAAAAACTGAAAATAGTCCCAAACAGAAAGGGACTGCTTCATTAAGATATCTGAAACGTTAGAAAAAGCACCGAAAATCAGGAAAATCTCCTGATTTTCGGTGCTAATTCGATGGTACGCCGAAAGGGACTCGAACCCCCGACCTACTGATTCGTAGTCAGTCACTCTATCCAACTGAGCTATCGGCGCATAGACGCTTATTGCGTGCCAAAGTATAATACCACAGGTTTGCGGGAAATGCAAGCATTTTTTGATAAATTTACGAAAAAATATAGCAACACCGGCGGTTGGCTTGACAGAGGATTCCGCTATATAGTAAACTATACGCAAAAGGGGGATATTTTGGTGGATTACGACAAGATCCTCGAACGGCTTCCCGGGCTGCTGCTTCCTTGGTATGGCCAGGGTCATCGGCAGCTGCCTTGGCGGGCGGATCGGGAGCCGTATCATATTTGGCTGTCGGAGGTCATGTTGCAGCAGACCAGGGTGGAGGCGGTGCGGGACTATTATACCCGCTTTCTGGCGGCTCTGCCGGATATCCCGGCGCTGGCCGGGTGTGACGACGATACGCTGCACAAGCTGTGGGAAGGACTGGGCTACTACAGCCGGGCCAGGAATTTGAAGAAAGCCGCCCAGGTTATTGTGGAGCGCTGGGGCGGGGAATTCCCCGAAACCTATGAAGATGTGCTGTCGCTGCCCGGGATCGGGGCTTACACCGCCGGGGCCATCTGCTCCATTGCTTATGACCTGCCTACCCCTGCGGTAGACGGCAATGTGCTGCGGGTTACGTCCCGTCTGCTGGACGATCCCGCGCCCATCGACCTGCCGGAGACGAAGAAGCGGGTGGGGGAGGCGCTGGGAAAGGTATACCCCAAACAGGCGGGGGATTTTTCCCAGGCGCTGATAGAGCTGGGCGCCACGGTCTGCGGGCCGAACCGGGCGCCGGACTGCGGTCGCTGCCCCTGCCGGGAGATCTGCCTGGGATATCAAAACGGAACTGCCCGGCAGCTGCCGGTGAAGGCTCCCAAGCGGCAGCGCAGGGAGGAGGACAGGACGGTGCTGATCCTCAGCTGCGGCGGACGCTATGCTCTGGAAAAACGGCCCCAGCGGGGGCTGCTGGCAGGACTTTGGCAGTTTCCCAATACCCAGGGGCATCTGGATACGGCCCAAGCCCTGGCTTATGCCCAGGCGCTGGGGCTTCGCCCCCGGGAGGTGCGCCGTGAGATCTTCCGAAAGCACATATTTACCCACATTCAGTGGAATATGAAGGGCGTCTATCTGGAGGTAGGGGAAACCGCCGGATCCTTCTGCTGGTTCACCGCGGAGCAGATCCGCAGACAGGCGGCGCTGCCCACTGCCTTCCGCCAATTCTGGGAGGAAGAAAGAGATGTTTGACTATCATATGCATACCCGGGTCTCCTTCGACGGCTCGGATTCCGGAGCGCGGATGGCCAAGGCGGCTTTGGACAAGGGACTGAAGGAGATCTGCTTTACCGATCATATCGACTATGATCCCCTGGCCAAGGAGCAGACCATGGCCTTTGACACTGCGGCCTACAATGCGGAATATGAAGGCCTGGAGCTGCCGGGATTGAAGATCCGACGGGGCATGGAATTCGGCATGGATCTGACGAATCTGTCCCAATTCAAGCAGGACTTGCGGCGCAGGCCCTTTGACTTTGTCCTGGGTTCTGTCCACTTTGTGGACGATGTGGACGTGTATTACGAATCCTACTGGGCAGGCAAGACCCAGTTCCAGGCGGAGCGGCGGTTTTTGGAGCAGACCCTGGCCTGCGTGGAGCTGCACGAGGATTTTGATGTTTTAGCCCATCTGAGCTTTATCAGCAAGGCCTGGTCCAATCCCAGCAAGCGTCTGCTGCCCTATGAGGAGCACCGGCAGATTGTGGACGAGATCCTGAAGGTTCTGGTTCGCAAGGACAAAGGGCTGGAGATGAACACCAGCGGCGTAGATCGCTGCGGCGGATTTTTGCCCACCCGGGAATACTTCTGCCGTTTCCGGGAACTGGGAGGACGGATCGTTACGGTAGGCTCCGACGCCCATAACAGCGGCAGAGTGGGCCAGTATACCCATGAGGCCTGTGAGATTTTGCGGGATATCTTCGGGTATGTGTGCACCTTTGAAGGACGCAAGCCCATTTTCCATAGGCTGTAAGGCCGGCGGTGCGGGTGTGCCGCCCTTGGGAATCTCTGAATCCATCATCTTGTGGCTGAGCCAAACGCTCTCGGCGTTATAGCGTTTGCCGATTTCATCAGAGCTTCCCTTGCATTCTTTTCCGGAATATGCTAATATTTATCATAGTGCCTGCTGAATAAGCCGCTTTCCGCGGCTTATTCCCCGCCACAGGCGGGAAATTGAAAAAAACGGCTATTTCCAACCATTTTTTCAATTCAGACGCGTATCAATGTGTATTTTGGATGATGCGGCGCACCGCATCATCCAAACAGGTGCAAAGTTTTTCGCTGAAAGGCGAAAAACCTTGCACTGGAACAACGCAAAAAAGTCCGGAAAGCCTTGGCTTGCGAGGGCTTTTGCGTTGTTCCGTACGCATTATCATATGTCTGCTGCCTGAACCGGAGGCGGAAACCGGCTTTTGTCCCGGGGAATGGAGAGAGGCTTGCATGATCCGGCAGAACTGACGATACGATCCTGAAATATGCAAAAAGGATGTGCGATAGACAATGAGGAAGCTAAGCCGCGGTGCCTATGAGGACACCAAGGGATTTGTCCGCGTTGCGGAGACGCTGCTGGAGGTTCTGATCCTGACTGTCCAGTATTACTTTATCTGGAAATGGGGATACGACCTTTCCTATTTTGCCTACAAGGGCAAATATGTGCTCATGGGGGTTTACGGGGTTCTGATCTATGTGTTTTTCCAGAATTCCGAGTGCACGCTGTTCGGCCAGCTCCAGCGGATCGACCTGGTGCTGGGACAGATCATTTCCCTGTTTTTGGCCAACTTTATTACCTATTTCCAGCTGTGCCTCATTGCCAATACCATGCTCTCGCCCTCGCCGCTGCTGGTGCTGTTTTGCGTGGAGATTGTGACGGCGGTGATCCTGGTGCACATCTACACAGGCTTGTATCATAAGATGTACGCGCCCCATAAGATGCTGTTGATCTACGGCCATAAGCGGGGTGTGGGACTGAAGATCAAGATGGATTCCCGCCGGGATAAGTATAATATCAGCAAGCTGATCAATGTGGACGAGGGCTTTGAAGCCATCTGCCAGGAGATCCCGAAGTATGACGCGGTGATCCTGACCGACGTGCCTGCGGAGATCCGCAACGACATCCTGAAATTCTGCTACCGCTACCGGGTTCGTACCTATGTGGCGCCGAAACTGACGGATATCATGCTCCGGGGCGCGCAGAATAACAACCTGTTTGACACCCCCCTGCTAACGGTGAAGGGCACCGGCCTGACGCCTGCCCAGCGGGTGGCCAAGCGGGGGATGGATCTGATCCTGTGCCTGGCTGCTTTGGTGGTGGCGGCGCCGGTGATGCTCCTGGTTGCCCTGGCCATTAAGCTGGAGGATGGCGGCCCTGTGTTTTACAAGCAGAAGCGGCTGACCCGCAACGGGGTGGAATTTGAGATTCTGAAATTCCGAAGCATGGTGGTGGACGCGGAGAAGTATGTGGGAGCGGTGCTTGCCACCGACCGGGATCCCCGCATTACCAAAGTAGGCAGAGTCATCCGGCCTGTGCGCCTGGACGAATTGCCCCAGCTTCTGAACATCCTTAAGGGGGATATGAGCGTGGTAGGCCCCCGGCCGGAGCGAAAGGCCATTGCCGAGGAATACAGTCGGGAGCTACCGGAATTTGATTACCGGCTGAAGGTTCGTGGCGGCCTCACCGGCTACGCCCAAATCTACGGGAAATACAACACCAGCGCCTATGACAAGCTGCGGCTGGATCTGATGTATATTGAAAACTACTCCCTGCTGCTGGACATCAAGCTCATAATCCTGACCCTGCGGATCCTGTTCCGGAAGGAGAGCACCGAGGGCATCGACAAGGCCCAGGAGGATCAGCAGCGGGCGGACGAGCTGCTGCGCCAGCTGGAGGATCAGCAGCACTAAAGAATCTCTCGCGAACTGCTTTCGTAGTTTGGGACGGGATCGTATCGCATGGGTATTTAGCTTCCTTAAAGTCCATGGATTGCAGAAACGGAGGCGGTGACGCATGGGCAAAATGAACCGAAAACCCAGCGGCAACAGTTTGATCCGGCTGGGGATTGTGATCGTTTCGCTGTTGTTTCAGGTGGGCTGGCTGCTTCTGCTGGCCATTGAGCTGACCAATTACTCCGCCTGGATCTCCATGGCGACCACGGTTTTGAGCGTTTTGATGGTGCTGCGGCTTTACAGCCAGCAAACCAACGTGGCGATGAAGATCTCCTGGATCATGCTGATCCTGGCCTTTCCCGTTATGGGGCTGGGAATGTATCTGCTGTTTGTGATCCTGGGCGACCCCGGCGTTGGGAAACGGATGCGGAAGATGCACATAAGCATGAGCAAACGGTTTTGCCAGGATCCGGCAGTGCAGGAACGGCTGGAACAGGTGGATCTGTCCGCCGCCAACCAGTGCAGATATCTGTGGAATGCCGGGGGATGGCCGGTGTATGAAAACACCCAGGTGGATTACTATTCGGAGGCCGTCCAGGCCTTTGAGGTCATGAAGCGGGAATTGGAGAAAGCGGAGTCCTTCATCTTCATGGAGTATTTCATCGTGGAGGACGGTTCTTCCTTCCGGGAGCTGGAGGAGATCCTAATTCGCAAGGCGAAGCAGGGCGTGGAAGTCCGACTGCTGTATGACGATATCGGCAGCATTGGCTATGTGAACATGTTCTTCGCCAAGCGGCTCAACGATCAGGGAATCCAGTGCCATCCCTTTAACCCGGCTCTGCCGGTGCTGAATCTGTTTTTGAACCACCGGGATCACCGCAAGGTCACGGTGATCGACGGGAAAGTGGGCTTTACCGGGGGATATAACCTGGCCGACGCCTACTTTGACCGGACGCATCCTTATGGGAAATGGAAGGATACGGGTCTTCGCCTGGAGGGGGAGGCGGTGCGGAGCCTGACCGCTATTTTCCTGGAGATCTGGGGAGTGATCCGCAAGGACGAGGAAAATATCGGACAGTATCTGGATATCATTCACCGGGTTCCAGGACGGGGATTTGTCCAGCCCTTCGCGGATAATCCCCTGGGGCCGGATCGAACCACGGAGGATGTGTATTTGAACCTGACATCCCAGGCCAATAAGACCCTGTATTTCATGACTCCCTATCTGATTATCACCGATGAAATGAGCAGAGCTCTGGGGTTGGCGGCCAGGCGGGGGGTGGATGTTCGGATCATTACCCCCGGAGTGCCGGATAAAAAGACGGTGTTTGCCCTGACCCGCACCTACTATGTGGGCTTGGTTCGCCAGGGAGTGCGGATCTATGAGTATGCTCCGGGCTTCTGCCATGCCAAAGAGTGCATCTGTGACGGGAAGATCGCCACGGTGGGCACCTCCAACCTGGATTACCGGAGCCTGTATCACCATTTTGAAAACAATGTTCTGCTCACAGGATGCGAAGCGGTAGACGCTGTGGCCGCTGATTTTGAGGCCATGTTCCCCCAATGCCGGGAAGTGACCGAAGCGTACAAAACCGGAAAGCACGGGGTGCTGCACACCTGGCAATATCTGCTGCGGCTGTTCGCTCCGCTAATGTGACGGGGCAGGCTTATATTTTCCGCCCGTATCACATGACACTGCTGCACGATGCGCGAGGATACCCGTTGGCCTGTGGGAATCCGGCGAAGGAATTGGGAACAAAGACGCGCAAAACCTGCCGGAGGTGTACGCGGGGATCGGCCAACGGGCACCCGCGGGTTCAAATCCCGCCCCGCTTCTGGAACAAGTTCCCCAACTTGGCATTCCAAGCTGGGGAATTTTGCACACGGGGTTGTCTCGAAACGTTTGTTTTGAGACAACCCCGTGTGCTTTGACGCTATGCGGGTTTGGCAGGCCGCGGCGGCCAAGGGCGGCAGCTTTGCCGAAGGGTGAAGGACGCTCGGCTGCGCCGGGGTTCCTCCGTTGGCCCGCCCCTTGGCTCGTCCTCCCGGGGAGAGGCGGCAAAAATTTCGGATGTTTTACCGGGTGCTGCCGGTGGGGAAGAACACGGAAGGAACCTCACGTATTAAGGAAGCTCTGATTAAATCGGCAAGAGCTGATGCCGAGAGATTTTGACTCAGCCGAAAGTTTAAAAAGTGGAGGAATACTGTATGTATTTCCCACTTTTTAAACTGCACGGATGGGGCAAAAGATCCGGCATTCAGCCGAAGACGATTTATTCAGAGCTTCCTTAAATATACTGCTGGGTGTTTACGTCGATGACGCCCCGGGTGGTCAGGCGCAGGGTGGGGATCACGGGCAGGCTCATAAAGGACAGGGTCATAAACGGATCAATGTCCTTGCCCACTCCCAGGGAGTAGGCGGCCTCCTTGGCCTGCTCCAGCAGGGCGTTCACAGTGGGCAGAGGCTTGCCGCTCATCAGCCCCGCAATCTCCAGGGGAAGCTCGGCTGCTACCTGGCTGTCCTTTGCTACCACGATGCCGCCCCGATTTTGGGCCACCCGGTTGACGGCAAACGCCATATCCTGGTCATTGCACCCGACACAGATGATGTTATGGCTGTCATGGGCTACGGAGGTGGCTACGGCGCCTGCCTTCAGCCCGTAGCCCTTCAGATATCCGATGCCCACGTGGCGGGTATTCTTGTGCCGCTCCACCACGGCGATCTTTAATAGATCCTGAGAAGGATCCACAGCGCTGGCGTAGCCTGCGTCGGTGGTGATGATCTGGCCGGGTACCATGCCGATGACCCCTCTGGGGCGGGCGTTGGCAAAATCCGAGGCGGTGAGCACCGGCAGATGGAAGGTGTTCAATGCCCGCTTCTGAAGGTGCTCCGGAATCTGGGGCAGGGGGAAGTCAGCCACCTGACCCTGATGATAGACCCGCTTTCCCTTCTTGTATACGGTGACCACATGGAAATCCCGCAGATCCTCCACAATGGCGAAGTCCGCCAGATACCCGGGGGCGATGGCGCCTCGGTTGTTCAGTAGGTAGTACCGGGCGGCATGGAGACAGGCCACCTGGACGGTGCGGATGGGGTCTGCGCCCAGGGCGACGGCCTTCCGGCAGATATCGTCGATATGGCCCTTCACCAGAAGATCGCTGGGGTGTTTGTCGTCGGTGCAGAACATGCAGCGGCTGAAGCACTTTTCCGACAGAATCAGGGGCATCAGGGCTTCCAGATTCTTCGCCGCGGTGCCCTCCCGGATCATGATGAACTGGCCCAGCTTCAGCTTGGCCATGGCGTCGTCCAGGTCGGCGCATTCGTGGTCGGAGTAGACGCCGGCGGAGATATAGGCGTTCAGATCCTTCCCGGTCAGTCCTGGGGCGTGGCCGTCGATCTTCTTATGGTGGGCCTGGGAGGCGACGATTTTGGCAACGGTGCCGCTGTCGGCGCTGATGATGCCGGGGAAGTTCATCATTTCTGCCAGGCCCTGGACTCTGGGGTGCTCAAAGAAGCTGTCGATATCCCGATGATCCAGATTCGCCCCGCTTTCGTCCATGGGAGAGGCGGGGACGCAGGAGGGGATCATGAATCGTACATCCACCGGCAGGCCCTCGGTAGCCGCGAACATGTAGTCGATGCCGTCGGTGCCCATGACGTTGGTGATCTCGTGGGGATCGGTGATAACCGTGGTGGTGCCGTGGGGGATCACCGCCCGGGCAAACTCCGCCGGACTGACCAGGCTGGATTCCAAATGGATATGGGAATCCACAAATCCGGGGCAGACGATCTTCCCGGTCATGTCCACTTCCTCATGGCCGGAATAGGAGCCCATGCCGACGATCAGTCCTTCGGCTACGGCAATGTCGCAGGTGTCCAGCTCGCCGGAGAAGACGTTGACGTAGGTGGCGTTTTTCAGCACCAGATCCGCCTTCTCCCGGCCCGCGGCCACGTCGATGATGTGCAGCTTCTTGAGCAGCTTGCGGTTGATCTTTCCGGACCAGCTTTCCGTATATGCCATAGGCTACCTTCCTTTCTGTGTGTGACTCCGGCAGACGCTGGGGCGTCCGGCGAAATGCGGTTAAGATGCCGGACAAGGGCCGGCGGCGTTGTTGGCCACAGCTGGCCCATCGGGGACGCCGCGGCTTGTAAAATTTAGGCAAGTATACCATAATTATCCCAAAAAGTAAAGGATCGTCGCATATTTCCCGGAACGATGGAGAAACTGACGGGAAAATCAGACTTGCAAATGGACTGAAACTTGTTATAATGTAGTATACACATATTTCGCCAAATGTTATTCGAAGGGAAGGAGGAAGCCTCTTGGACTGGAAACGCAGACTTGCGTCCTGCTGGTTTCGGCGCAGGCCGAAAACCCTCAGCGCCACCCGGATCATTGCCCTGACCTTCGCGGCCATTATCTTGACAGGGGCCTGTTTGCTGAGCCTTCCGGCAGCCTCCCGCAGCGGTGTATCCTGTGGGTTCCGTCCGGCACTGTTCACGGCCACCTCCGCCACCTGTGTTACCGGGTTGGTGCTCTATGACACCTGGAGCCAGTGGAGCGGCTTCGGCCAGGTGGTAATCATCAGCCTGATCCAAATCGGCGGGCTGGGCTTTATGTCCGCGGCTACCTTGTTTGTCTTCCTTCTGCGCAGGCGCATCGGCCTGAAGCAGCGGCTGGTCATGGCCCAGGCGCTGAGCCTGAACGAGATCGAAGGGGTGGTGCGTTTGCAGAAAACGGTGCTCATCGGCAGCTTTGCCGTAGAGGCTGTGGGCGCCGGAATTCTGACCGTCCATTTCTGGCCGGAGCATGGCTTTGCCACGGCTCTGCGCTGGGGCGCGTTTCATGCCGTCTCCGCCTTCTGTAACGCGGGCTTTGATATCTTCGGATCCATCACCCCCGGGGCGAGCCTTCTGGAATTGCAGTCGGATCCGGTGGTGCTGCTGACCCTGGGGGCGCTGGTGGTCATCGGCGGACTGGGCTTTCTGGTCTGGCAGGAGGTGGCGGAGAAACGGAGCTTCCGCAAATTCAGCGTCTATACCAAGCTGGTGCTGCTGACCACTCTGGGGCTGCTGCTTGCGGGCTGGGCGCTGACCTGCCTGCTGGAGTGGAACAATCCCGGCACCCTTGGGAATTTGAGTACCGGGGACAAGCTGCTCAACGGCCTGTTTCAGTCCATTACTCTGCGGACGGCGGGCTTTGCCTCCTTCGACCAGGGGCTGCTGACGGAGGCGGGGAAGGCTGTGTCCGTGGCGTTTATGCTGGTGGGGGGCTCCTCCGGTTCCACTGCCGGCGGTCTGAAGACAGTGACCTTCATGGTACTGCTCCTGTTCATCACTGCCCGGGCCAGAGGGCGGGGCAGTGTCCGGGCCTTCCGGCGCACCATTCCTCAGGAGCAGGTCATGGACGCAATGACCATCGCCCTGATCCTCATCGGCCTGGCTATGTTCGGCGGCGTCTTCATCAGCGCCACGTCGCCCATCCGTTTTACCGACGGACTGTATGAGGCGGTTTCCGCCCTGGCCACTGTGGGGCTTACCGCAGGCGCCACCGGCAGCCTCAGTATCCCGGCTCAGCTGCTGATGATCGTGTATATGTATTTCGGACGGGTGGGCGTTCTGACCATCAGCCTGGGATTCCTTACGGGAAACCGGGCGGAGGAACGATTCCGGTATGCCCAAACCAATTTGCTGATCGGATAGGGGATAGAGTATGAAAACGTATCTTGTTATCGGCCTGGGACGCTTCGGCGCCTCCATCGCCCGGCAGCTGTGCGCCCTGGGGGCGGAGGTATTGGCAATGGATATCCGCGGCGATCTGGTGCAGCAGATTGCCAACGACGTGACCCACGCGGTGGTGGGCGACGCCCAGGACAAGGAAGTGCTCCGCAGCCTGGGCGCACGGAATTTCGACTGCGCCGTCATAGCCATCGGAGACGATCTGGCCGCGTCGGTGCTGGTGAGCATGAATCTGAAGGAGCTGGAGGTTCCCTACATTGTCTGCAAAGCCCACGATGAGACCCATCGCCGGGTGCTGGAAAAGCTGGGTGTGGATCGGGTGGTGATCCCGGAGCAGGAGCATGCCCAGCGGCTGGGCCGGAGCCTGTACTCCCACAATGTGCTGGACTATATCGAGCTTTCCAAGGACTATGGCATCCTGGAAGTGCCCGCGCCCAAGACCTGGATCGGGAAGACCCTGAAAGAACTGAATGTCCGGGCAAAATTAGGTGTAAACATCATTGCCGTGGAGAACGGACAGACCACCAATGTTTCCCCCGCCGCCGATTATCGGGTGGAAGCCGGGGATCTGCTGGTGGTGCTGGGGGATAATCTCGCCCTGGAGACGGTGCAGAAGCTGTGATGGAGCAGAGAATCACTTCCCGAAAAAATCCCCTGCTTCAGCAGGCGCGCAGACTTTTGACCTCCCGAAAGGCCAGGATGGAAGCGGGACTGTATGCTGCCGACGGGATCAAACTGTTACAGGAAGCGGTCAGGTTCTGCCCGGGACTGGAAACGGTCATTCTCTGCGACGGGGTAACACTGCCCTTGCCGGAGAGCGTCCGGGTGATCCGGGTGCCGGAGGACGTCATGGCTTCCATCTCTCCCATGGAAAGCCCGCAGGGGGCCTTGTTTCTATGCCGCCTGCCCCAGCCGAAGCCCTTTGCTGCCCGGCCGGGGATGCTCCTGCTGGACGGGATTCAGGATCCCGGAAATCTAGGCACCATTCTGCGCACCGCGGACGCTTTGGATGTGCCGGTGGCGCTGCTGGAGGGCTGCGCCGATCCTTACAGCCATAAGACCGTCCGGGCCAGCATGGGGGCGGTATTCCGCCGGGAGGTGATTCAGGCTTCCTGGCAGACGGTTCAGGAGGCTTGCCGCCGGGAGGGGATCCCGGTGGGCGTCACGGCCCTGAGCCCGGAGGCGAAGGATCTTCGCCGGTCTGCCCTGGGGAAGCTGGCGGTGGTGATCGGCAGCGAAGGCCGGGGCGTGCGCCCGGAGATCCTGGAAAGCGCCGGGGAAAAGCTGATTATCCCCATGAATCCCCACTGCGAATCCCTGAACGCCGCTGTGGCAGCCACCATTGTGATGTGGCAGATGAAGTGTGGATGACCCAAACCATACCATAGACAGAAAGAAGGAAAGACGATGCTGCTGCACTGGATCTGGCTGGCCCACAGGCCGGGGCTCCATGACCGGGAGAAGGCCCATCTGCTGCGGCATTTTCAAGACCCTGAGGATCTCTACTTTGCGGACGAGGAAGCCCTGTCCTATGTGGAGGGGCTGCGCAGGGAGGCGGCGGAGGCCCTGAAGGATCGAGATTTGCGGCCTGCGGAGCAGATTCTCACCGCCTGCAGCCGGGAAAGGCTCCATGTGCTGACCTACCGGGACGCCGCGTACCCCGCCAAGCTGCGCAATATCCCGGATCCGCCGCTGGTGCTGTATTATAAGGGCCGGCTTCCGGACTTCGACACCTCCGCGGTGATCGGCGTGGTGGGTACCCGCCGGGCCTCCGTCTATGGCCTGTCCACCGCCCAGCGGATGGGATATCAGATCGCCCGGTGCGGCGGTGTGGTGGTGTCGGGAATGGCCAGGGGGATCGATACCCAGGCCATGCGGGGCGCCCTTACAGCCGGCGGGCCTACAGTGGGCGTGCTGGGCTGCGGGGCGGATGTTGTCTACCCGCCCTCCAACCGCTCGCTGTATCAGGATGTGGAAGGCTGCGGCTGCCTGTTAAGCGAATTTGCCCCGGGGACGCAGCCGGCGAAATGGACGTTCCCCAAGCGAAACCGGATCATCAGCGGCCTTTCCAACGGGGTCGTGGTGGTGGAAGCGCCGGAGAAAAGCGGCGCGCTGATCACCGCCCATCTGGCGGCGGAGCAGGGACGGGATGTATTCGCGGTGCCGGGAAATATCGACCAGCCGGGCTTTGTGGGGAGCAACCGGCTCCTGCGGGACGGGGCGATCATGGTTTCCTGCGGCTGGGATGTGCTCAGCGAATATCAGAGCCTCTATCCGGATAAGCTTCGGATGGCGCAGCCGGACGGCCCCATGGCGTTGCCGAAGGATTCCGTTCAGCAACAGGAGCAGCCGGCGCCAAAGGCCCGGGAAACTGCCGGCTCCACGGAGCAAAAACCGAACCTTAAGAAAGGTTTAGACAAGAAAGCCATTGACAAGAAGCCCTCTGCGGCTTATATTGACGTAAATGCCGTCACACCGCCTCTGTCCGGGGATGAAAAGGCTGTGGCCGAGACCCTGCGGCATGGACAGCGGCTGGTGGACGATGTGATCGCCCAGACGGGACTGACCACCGGCAGACTTTTGGCGGCACTGACCATGCTGGAGCTGAAAGGAATCGTCCGGCGGCTGCCCGGGAAACGGGTGGAGCTGCGCCGCCGGGAATGACGGAGGCCGCCGCGCCGGCCGGCAACGGCGAATGTGTATTATCATGAAACGGAGAACTGTGAAACATGGGCAAACCGAGTAATCTTGTGATTGTGGAGTCGCCCTCCAAAGCGAAAACCATCGGCCGCTATTTGGGGCCTGATTATACTGTAAAAGCCAGCATGGGCCACCTGCGGGATCTGCCCAAGAGCAAAATGGGCGTGGATCTGGAGAATAACTTCGCGCCCCAGTACATTCCGGTGCGGGGGAAAGAGTCGCTGATTAAAGAATTGAAGACAGCGGCCTCCCAGGCGGACACCGTGTATCTGGCAACCGACCCTGACCGGGAAGGCGAGGCCATTTCCTGGCATTTGAAAGAGCTGCTGGGACTTTCCGACGAGAAGACCCGTCGGGTCACCTTCAACGAGATCACCCAGAAGGTGGTGAAGCAGTCCATCCAGCAGCCCCGAAACATCGACTACAATCTGGTAAACGCCCAGCAGGCCCGGCGGATTCTGGACAGGATCGTGGGCTATCAGCTCTCGCCCCTGCTGTGGAAGAAGGTGCGCC
The DNA here is from genome assembly GCA_944385545.1 of uncultured Oscillospiraceae bacterium. Taxonomy (GTDB): domain Bacteria; phylum Bacillota; class Clostridia; order Oscillospirales; family Oscillospiraceae; genus Faecousia. The sequence goes on from CALWXQ010000001.1 coordinate 47,989, forward strand.
GGGGCCTGTCCGCCGGACGGGTTCAGAGCGTGGCCACCCGGCTGGTGGTGGATCGGGAGAATGAGATCCGCGCCTTCCAGCCCAAGGAATACTGGTCTTTGGACGTGACTCTGAACCGGCAGGGAAACCCCGGCTCCTTCCAGGCCCGATACTGGGGCGAGGAGAAGAAGCGGGAGCTGACCAGCGAGGAGGAGACTCTGCAAGTGATCCGGGACATTACCGGGCAGGAATTTACCGTCACCGACGTGAAAAAGGCGGAGAAAAAGCGCTCTGCCGCGCCTCCCTTCACCACCTCCACCTTGCAGCAGGAGGCATCCCGGAAGCTGGGCTTCACCCCGAAGAAGACCATGATGATCGCTCAGCAGCTTTATGAAGGCGTTGAAGTGGCAGGGGAGGGCACCACGGGTCTGATTACGTACATGCGTACCGATTCCCTGCGCCTTTCCGACGAGGCCATGGCTGCCGCCGCCCAGTTTATCCGGGGGCGGTATGGCGAACAATACTACTACGGCAAGTTCCACGTGTTCAAAACCAAGTCCGGCGCTCAGGACGCCCACGAAGCCATTCGCCCCAGCCATGTGGAGCTGGAGCCGGAGCGGGTGCGGGAGAGCCTGACCATGGATCAGTATAAGCTGTATAAGCTGATCTGGAGCCGGTTTCTGGCTACCCAGATGGCAAACGCGGTGTATGACACCGTTTCCATCGATACCCGGTGCGCCGGCCATGTGTTCCGCTCCAGCCATCAGAGCATGCGCTTCGCCGGTTTTATCGCCGTGTATGAAGAAGGCCGGGACGAAGAAGGAGAGGCTGTGGGCTCCGCCCTGCCGGATCTGGCCGTGGGAGAGAAAACCGTTTCTTCCCGAATCGAGAAGGAGCAGCACTTCACCCAGCCCCCTGCCCGGTATACCGAGGCTACCCTGGTCAAGGCCATGGAAGAAAAGGGGATCGGACGGCCCTCCACCTATGCCGCCACCATTTCCACCATTGAGGATCGGGAGTATGTGGTCAAGCAGGACAAGCGTCTGGCGCCGACCCCTCTGGGGGAGATCGTCACGGGCCTGATGGTGGAGCGCTTCAACGATATCATCGATGTAGAGTTTACCGCCAATATGGAAAACAGTCTGGACGCGGTGGAAGAAGGCAAACAGCAGTGGCAAACTCTGCTGGGAGAGTTCTACCAGCGCTTCCACCAGGAGCTGACCGACGCGGAAACCGCCCTGGAGGGTGTCCGGCTGAAGGTGCCAGAGGAGGAAACCGACGAGGTCTGCGAGCTGTGCGGCCGGAAAATGGTAATTAAAATGGGCCGCTTCGGAAAATTCCTGGCCTGCCCCGGCTTCCCGGAGTGCAGGAACGCCAAGCCTCTGGTGGAGCGCATGCCCGGGCGCTGCCCAAAATGCGGCAGCGGCATGCTTAAGCGCAAGTCCAAGAAGGGCTATGCCTATTACGCCTGCGAGAAGGGCGCCGAGTGCGGCTTTATGAGCTGGGACGTGCCCACGGCGGAGGACTGCCCGGAGTGCGGACAGACCCTGTTCAAGAAGTCCGGAAAGGGCCGCATGAAGCCGTTCTGCATCAACGAGCGGTGCAGCCGCTTCCTACCGGAGGATCAGCGGGGCTATTACAAGAAAAAGACAGAGGCAGCCAAGGACGAAGGGGAAGCGCCGGAAGGCGCCGCCGTGAAAAAGAAGACGGCGGCGAAGAAGACTGTCCGATCCGCAGCCGCCGGGGCGGAAAAGAAGACCGCTGCCCGAAAGACGAAGGGAGCCTGAACATGAAGGTAACGGTGATCGGCGCGGGACTGGCCGGTTCGGAGGCCGCGTGGCAGCTGGCCCAGCGGGGGCTGGAAGTGACGCTGTACGAAATGAAGCCACAGAAAATGAGTCCTGCCCACCACAGCGAGGACTTTGCCGAGCTGGTGTGTTCCAACTCCCTGCGGGGCGACCGGCTGGAGAACGCGGTGGGGCTGCTGAAAGAAGAGCTGCGCCGCTGCGGCAGCCTGATCTTAAGCTGCGCCGAGCAGACCCGTGTGGAAGCGGGCGGGTGTTTGGCGGTGGATCGGGGCGGCTTTTCCCGGCTGGTCACGGAGAGGATCCGCAGCCATCCCGGGATCACGGTGGTTTCCCAGGAGGTCACCCGGATCCCGCAGGGGCCGGTGATCGTGGCCACCGGGCCGCTGACCTCAGAGGCCATGTCCCAGGCCATTGGAGAATACTTCGGTCAGACGGAGTACCTGCATTTCTTTGACGCGGCGGCGCCTTTGGTAACGGCGGAGTCCATCGATATGGATCTGGCCTGGTGGCAGTCCCGCTATGACCGGGGAACCCCGGACTACATCAACTGCGCCATGGACAAGGCGCAGTATGAAGCCTTCGTTCAGGAGCTGGCGGCGGCGGAGGAAGCACCGGTTCACGGATTTGAAGATAAACGGGTCTTTGAAGGGTGCATGCCGGTGGAGGTCATGGCCCGGCGGGGGATGGATACCCTGCGCTACGGCCCCCTGAAGCCGGTGGGCCTGACGGATCCGGCCACAGGGAAGGAGCCGTATGCCGTTGCCCAGCTTCGCCAGGACAACGCGGCGAAAAGCGTATTTAACCTGGTGGGTTTCCAGACCCATTTGAAATTCGGGGAGCAAAAACGGGTGCTTTCCATGATTCCCGCCCTGAAAAACGCGGAATTTGTCCGCTACGGGGTAATGCACCGCAATACCTTCCTCCAAAGCCCCAAGCTGCTGGACCGGTTCTATGCCGACCGCCGGGATCCCATGGTGGCCTTCGCCGGACAGATGACCGGTGTGGAAGGATACGTGGAGTCCACAGCCTCAGGCTATCTGGCGGCGGTGGCCATGGCGGCCAGGATCCAGGGAAGATCCCTGCCGAATTTCCCCAAGACCACCGCCATCGGCGCTCTGGGCTATTACATCAGCGATGGGAGCATCGAGCATTTCCAGCCGATGAATATCAATTTCAGCATCATCGCCCCGCTGGAGAAGCGGATCCGAAAAAAAGCGGAAAAAAACCTGGCCATTGCCCGGCGCTCTCTGGAGCAGCTGGAGGAATTGCTGGCCGGTGGTATCTGAACAGAAAGAGGTGGAACAGTTGAAGATCATTCTTGATGCAATGGGCGGCGATAACGCCCCGGAGGCGCCTGTCCTGGGAGCCATCGAGGCGGCGAAGGCCTTTGATACGGAGATTACCCTGGTAGGCCGGGGAGAGGCTATCCTGGAGGTCATGGAAAAGCATGGGATTCAGGATCTTCCCGCGGGCATGGAGATCGCCCATGCCGACGATGTGGTGGATATGCATGACGACCCCGGCTCCGTGATCCACAAGCGGAAAAACTCTTCCATGATCCTGGGCCTGAAGATGCTTGCCGAGGGCAAGGGCGACGCCTTTGTCTGCGCTGGCTCCACCGGCGCCCTGCTCACCGGCGCTACGCTGATCGTCAAGCGGGTCAGAGGCATCCGGCGGGCCGCCATGGCCCCCTCCGTACCCACAAAGACTGGCGGGCGGGTGATCATCTGCGACTGCGGCGCCAACGCCGAGTGCACGCCGGAATTTCTGCTGCAGTTCGGCCTGGTGGCCTCTGCCTATGCCAAAAGCGTGTTGGGAATCGAAACGCCCCGGGTGGGCCTGCTGAATATCGGCGCCGAGGAAACCAAGGGTACCCAGCTGCAAAAGGACGCGTTCGCGCTGCTGAAGGATGCGGCGGACAAGGGCCTGATCCATTTCACCGGCAACGTGGAAGCCAGAGCCGTTCCCTTGGGAGAAGTGGACGTGGTGGTCTGCGACGGATTCAACGGCAATGTGCTGATCAAGTCCATTGAAGGCACGGCCATGTTTATGGGCAGCCTGCTGAAGCGGATGTTCAAGAAAAATCTGCTGACCAAGGTAGGCTATCTTCTGTGCAAGGGCGGCGTGGAAGATATGATGAAGCTGCTGGATTACCGGCAGATCGGCGGTACCCAGTTCCTGGGCATTCAAAAGCCGGTGATTAAGGCCCACGGTTCCTCTGACGCTCTGGCCTTCCGCAATGCGGTGGGGCAGGCGGTGACCGCTGCCCAGGGCAACTTTACCGCTCAGCTGGAGCGGGATTTGGCGGCAATGAAGGAGCGGGCCCATGATTAAGGATCTGGAAGCCGCCATCGGTTATCGGTTCAAAAACCTTTCCCTGCTGCAAAACGCCCTGACCCATTCCTCCTACGCCAACGAACGCTGGCACAACAGCCTGCTCAGCAACGAGCGGCTGGAATTTCTGGGCGACAGCGTGCTGGGAATGCTGGTGGCGGAATACCTGTTCCGCAACTTTCCCAACCGGCCGGAGGGAGAGCTGACCAGAATGCGGGCGGACATGGTCTGCGAAAAGACCCTGGCGGCTGCCGCCAACCGCATTGGTTTGGGCGAGCATCTGCTGCTGGGCCACGGCGAGGAGCAGGGCGGAGGCCGCAGCCGGGATTCCATTCTGGCCGACGCGGTGGAATCGGTGATCGCCGCCTGCTTCCTGGACGGCGGAATCACGGCGGCGTTGCAATTTGTTCAGCAGTTTATCCTGGTGGAGGTTCCGGTGACGAAGCTGCACAACATGGACTATAAGACCCGGCTCCAGGAGCTGGTGCAGCAGAAGAAGAACCAGGTGCTGGCATACAGTTTGGTGGGGCAGTCCGGCCCCGACCATGACAAGCGCTTTGACGTGGAGGTCAGCCTGAACGGAGCGGTGGTCGGCCATGGCTCCGGCAGCAGCAAGAAGCGGGCTGAGCAGGACGCGGCTAGGGCAGCCATTGGGAAGCTGTTCCCTGATGCGGATTAGGGAAGCTCTGAATAAATCGTCTTCGGCTGAATGCCGGATCTTTTGCCCCATCCGTGCAGTTTAAAAAGTGGGAAATACATACAGTATTCCTCCACTTTTTAAACTTTCGGCTGAGTCAAAATCTCTCGGCATCAGCTCTTGCCGATTTAATCAGAGCTTCCTTAGAAGTCTCTGAATCAATGGCCTTCGGCTCAATGCCGGAGCTGTTGCCGATTTCATCAGAGGTTCCTGAAAGGCGTTCCCGGCGGTGACCATCACCGCCGGGGCGTTTGCTTTCTGGGCAATCTGACGATTCTTCGTATTTTGGTTGACAAAGGAACAAGAATCGTTTACTATCAATTGGCTAAGATCGGGCAATCAGGGTTTGTCCCGGCGAAAGGAGAGAGCCTCGTGGATTTCAACCAAAAGATGTTGGAGGTCTGCCGACTGTTCCGCATTGAATACGAATACCTCGGTTACGAAACCATTCAGATGGGAAATGTGAATCGCACTTATAAAGTCAATTTTCTGCTCCCGGAGGGCAAGCCCAAGTCCTTCCTGGTGCAGAACGTCAATACCTATGCCTTCCGCAACCCCGTGGGGCTGATGGAGAATATTGACAAGGTCACAGAACATATCCGCCGGAAAAAGCCCGGCCAGCTGGCGCTGCACTTCCACCACACCGCCGATCGCAAAACCTATGTGGAGGATGGGGAGAATTTCTGGCGAATGACCAACTATGTTCCCTCCGTGACCTTCAATACGGTGACGGATCTAGATGTGGTGCGCAACGCGGGCAAGGCCTTTGGCGAATTCCAGATGGATCTGGCGGATTTTGACATCGGCGAGCTGACGGAGACCATTCCCGGCTTCCACAATACCCGGAACCGCTATGAGAAGCTGCGTCAGGCCATCCGGGAGGATCGGGCAGGACGGGCAAGCCAGGTTCAGGAGGAGATCGCCTATCTGCTGTCCGTTCAGGACATGGCCTGCCGCCTGACGGAGTTGCAGCTTGCCGGGGAGCTTCCCCTGCGGGTGACCCATAACGACACCAAGATCAACAATGTTTTGTTCGACCCCAGGGACAATGCTCCCATGATTGTCATTGATCTGGATACGGTGATGCCCGGCCTGATGGGCCATGACTTCGGCGACGCCATCCGCTTTGCCGCCAACTTTGTGGAGGAGGACTGCCCGGGCTGTGAGAAGGCGGGGCTGGATCTGCGGGTCTTCCGGGCCTTCGCGGAAGGGTTCCTGGAAAAGACGGCCAGGGCCATGACAGAAAAGGAGCTACAGACCCTGGCGCTGAGCAGCTTTGCCCTGACGGCGGAGCTAGCGACCCGATTCCTGGCGGACTATCTGGACGGCGACCTGTATTTCAAGATCAACGCCCCGGATCACAATCTGGTACGCGCCCGCTGCCAGATCGCCCTGGCCAAGGACATGCTCCGGAAGATGCCGGAAATGGAGCAGGTGGTGCTGGCATGCGCCGCCGCCGCGAAATAACCTGTTTTGCGCCTGCCGTTTGAACAAAAACGGCAGGCGTTTTTCCGCATTTCGGATTTGTGGGCGTGAAACTGGCCCTTGCTGTATTTCGGATATTATGTTATAATATAACGAACTGTGCAGACAATCACGCCTGCCCCTTCCGGCGGCGGGCTGTCATAGAAGCCGATGGTTAGGGTGTGAATACAATGTTTTTTCAAAAACCGAAGAAACCAACGAAGCGGAGCTTGTTTTCCGCTTATCGGATCGTTATGATTATGGCGCTGGATGTGCTGGCTACCGCCGCCTCCTTTTTCCTGGGACTGTGGTTCCGGGCGGATTTTGCCTTTGAGAATATCCAGCCGACCCATATGGCAGGCTACCTGTCCACCATTGGCCCCTGGTGCGCCATTACCATCGCGGTGTTTCTGGCCTTTCGGCTCTACAGCAGCATCTGGGCCTTTGTCAGCACATCGGAGGTGTTCCGCATTGCCGGGGCGTATATTGTGCTGGCGGTGGTGGGGGTGTTGGTGTTCCATTTCGACGGCGTGATCATCCCCCGATCCAGCATGGTCATGGGATTCCTGCTGAGCTTCGTGTGTACCGTGTGCATCCGCTTTGCCTACCGGCTGTGGCTGACGGCCCTGCGCAAGATCAGCCACGCCGCCCATGCCTCCGGACTGAAGAACGTGATGCTCATCGGCGCGGGGGATGCCGGACGGGCGCTGGCCCTGGAGTTTACCAACAGCGACTACATCCGTGACCACCTGGCCTGCGTCATTGACGACAACCCGGTAAAGCTGGGAAAGCGCCTGTGCGGCGCGCCCATTGTGGGCAACCGCAACGATATCCCCAAAATGGCAAAGCAGTATCGGATCAGCAAGATCATCTTCGCCATCCCCAGCTGCAGCGCCAGCGTCCGCAAGGAGATCCTGGACATCTGCTCCACCACCGGCTGCGAGGTACAGATGCTTCCCGGTATTTTCCAGATGGTCAACGGCGACGTCAGCGTCAGCCAGCTGCGCAAGGTGGATCCCCAGGATCTGCTGGGCCGGGATCCCATTAAGGTCAACCTGGACGAGATCATGGAGTACATTTCCGGTAAGGTGGTTCTGGTTACCGGCGGCGGCGGCAGCATCGGCAGCGAGCTGTGCCGGCAGATCGCCAGGGCGAACCCCAAGCAGTTGGTGATCTTCGATATCTATGAAAACAGTGCTTATGACATCCAGATGGAGCTGCGGCGCACCTTCCCGGAGCTGGATCTGGTGGTGCTCATTGGCTCCGTGCGCAACACAAACCGGGTGGACTATGTGGTGGGCCATTACCGCCCGGATCTGATCTTCCACGCTGCCGCCCATAAGCATGTGCCGCTGATGGAGGACAGTCCCAACGAGGCCATTAAGAACAATGTGCTGGGGACTTACAAGCTGGCAAGAGCCGCGGCCCAATACCGGGTTAAGCGCTTTGTTCAGATCTCCACGGACAAGGCGGTGAATCCCACCAACATTATGGGCGCCTCCAAGCGGCTGTGTGAAATGGTGGTGCAGATGATGAACCGGGAGTCGGACACCGAGTTTGTGGCGGTGCGCTTCGGCAATGTGCTGGGCAGCAACGGCAGCGTGATCCCCCTGTTCAAGAAGCAGATCGAGGCCGGCGGCCCGGTAACGGTGACCCACCCGGAGATCATCCGCTTCTTTATGACCATTCCCGAGGCGGTGAGCCTGGTGCTCCAGGCGGGTTACTATGCCCGGGGCGGGGAGATCTTTGTGCTGGACATGGGAGAGCCGGTGAAGATCGACACCATGGCCCGGAACATGATCCGCCTGAGCGGTCTGGAGCCGGACGTGGATATCAAGGTGGAGTATACCGGCCTTCGTCCCGGGGAAAAGCTATATGAAGAACTGCTGATGAAGGAAGAAGGCATGCAGGAGACTGCCAACCGCTTGATCCACATCGGCAAGCCCATTGAAATGAACGACGAGCTGTTCAAGCGGCAGCTGGCCAGATTGGATGAAGCCAGCAGGAGCGAGGCCGTTGACATTAAGCAGATCGTGGCCCAGATTGTTCCGACATACCACGTAACGTCGGAGGAAACGCCGGCCAGGTAGGGGTTGAAAGGGGATCCAATCATGTATCAGAAATACGGAAAGCGGTTGCTGGATTTGATCCTGTCCGGGGGCGGAATCGTCATTCTCGCGCCGGTGTACCTGGTGGTGGCGGCGGCGGTCTGGCTGGACGATCCCGGCCCGGTGCTGTTCCGGCAGAAGCGGGTGGGCGTCCACAAGACCCACTTCAACATCCTGAAATTTCGCACCATGACCATGGATACCCCGAAAGACACCCCTACCCATCTGCTGGAAAACCCTCAGCAATACATTACCCGCGTGGGCAGGATCCTGCGCAAGACCTCCCTGGACGAGCTGCCCCAGATTTTTCAGATATTCACCGGGAAAATGTCGGTGATCGGCCCCCGCCCGGCGCTTTGGAATCAGTACGATCTGATTCGGGAACGGGATCGCTACGGGGCCAATGACGTGCGCCCGGGCCTCACCGGCTGGGCACAGATCAACGGCCGGGACGAGCTGCCCATTGACGTAAAGGCCCGCTACGACGGGGAATATGTGCGCAATCTCAGCTTTCGGTTCGACTGCAAGTGCTTCTTCGGCACCATCGTCAGTGTGATTCGGCACGACGGCGTGGTAGAAGGGGGAACCGGTCAGCTGGACAAGGGCGAGAAGGAGAAACAGGGATGAACATTCTGGTGATCTGCCAGTATTACGCGCCGGAGCCGTTTCGTCTGCCGGATATCTGCCAGGCGCTGACCGCCATGGGCCACCGGGTGACGGTGGTTACCGGCACACCCAACTACCCCGAGGGAGCGATTTATCCGGGGTATGAAAAGGGCGCCCGGGCGGACGAGGTGCTGGACGGCGTCCGCGTGCACAGAGTGCCTCTGATCCCCAGAAAAAAAGGGATTGTGTACCGGTTCCTGAATTACTACAGCTTTCAGCTCTCCTCCTGCCGGTACGCGCGCCGGCTGCGGGAGCCTTTTGATGTGGTGCTGATCAATCAGCTCTCCCCGGTGATGATGGCCCAGGCGGGGCTGTCCTGGGCCAGGCGAAACGGAAAAAAGACGGTGCTGTACTGCCTGGATCTTTGGCCGGAAAGCCTGTGCGCCGGCGGGATCCGTCCCGGCAGCCTGATCTACCGGTATTTTGCCCGGGTATCCCGGCGGATCTACAATGCCGCCGACCGGATCGCGGTGACCTCCCGGGGCTTTGAACCCTATCTTCGCCAGCGGCTGGGGGTCAAAACGCCCTGTGTGTATCTGCCACAGTATGCCGAGGATCTGTTTGACGATGTGGCGGAGCATACGCCCCATGAAGGGCCGTATCACTTTGTGTTTGCCGGAAATGTGGGCCACATGCAGTCCGTGGAAACCATTCTCCAGGCGGCGGAGCTGCTGCGGGAGGATTCCAGGGCCGTCTTTGACATCGTCGGCGACGGCGTGGCGCTGGATGCCTGCAAGGCCATGGCGGCGGGACTGGAAAATGTCATCTTCCACGGCCGTCGGGAACTGGGGGAAATGAAGGCGGTTTATGCCATGGCCGACGCCATGCTGGTGACGTTAAAGGATAACCCGGTGCTGGCCAGCACCCTCCCGGGAAAGGTGCAGTCGTACATGGCTGCCGGACGGGCGGTGGTAGGCGCCATCGGCGGGGAGACGGCCACGCTGATCCGGGAAGCGGACTGCGGTCTGTGCGTCCCGGCAGAGGACGCCGAAGGTCTGGCCGGAGCTATTCAAAATTTGCTGGACAGCCCCGGGGAGCTGGACCGCTATGGCGGCAACGCCCGGGCCTATTATCGTAAGTATTTCCGCAAGGACGCCTTTCTGGAGACCCTGGTCTCCCTGCTGGAAGCGGCGTGCCGGGCGGATTAAAGAAAGAGGCTGACTATGTTTCAGAATCAAACGCTGCTGATTACCGGCGGCACCGGTTCCTTTGGCAACGCGGTGCTCAATCGGTTCCTGGAGACGGACATTGGGGAGATCCGTATTTTCTCCCGGGATGAAAAGAAGCAGGACGATATGCGCCATGAGTTCCAGGCCAAATATCCCCAGGCCTCCAGTAAGATCAAGTTCTTCATCGGTGACGTCCGGGATCTGGCTTCCGTGAAGAATGCCATGCACGGCGTGGACTACATTTTCCACGCCGCCGCCCTGAAGCAGGTTCCTTCCTGTGAATTCTTCCCCCTGGAAGCGGTGAAGACCAACGTCTTCGGCACCGACAACGTGCTCACCGCCGCCATCGAGGCGGGGGTGAAGGCGGTGATCTGCCTGTCTACGGATAAGGCGGCCTACCCCGTCAACGCCATGGGCACCTCCAAGGCCATGATGGAAAAGGTCATCGTGGCCAAATCCCGTACCGTTTCCCCGGAGAAGACCAAGATTTGCTGCACCCGCTACGGCAATGTCATGTGCTCCCGGGGCAGCGTGATCCCTCTGTGGATCGATCAGATCAAGGCGGGCAATCCCATCACCATTACGGAGCCTTCTATGACCCGGTTCATCATGTCTCTGGAGGAGGCGGTGGATCTGGTGCTGTTCGCCTTCAACAACGGCGTCAGCGGCGATATTCTGGTGCAGAAGGCCCCTGCTTGTACCATTGAGATCCTGGCCCAGGCGGTCACCGGCCTGTTCGATCCGGGACATGAGATCCGGGTCATCGGCATCCGCCACGGGGAGAAAATGTACGAGACTCTGCTGACCAACGAGGAGTGCGCCCAAGCCCTGGATCTGGGGGATTTCTACCGGGTGCCCTGCGACAAGCGGGACTTAAACTACGACAAGTATTTCCGGGAGGGCAATCTGAAGCGCAATGCCCTTACGGAGTTCAACAGCAACAATACGCAGCTGCTGAATGTGGAGCAGGTGCAGCAGAAGCTGCTGAGCCTGGACTATGTTCGCCAGGAACTGGAGGCCTGGAACCAGAGCAAGGGCAAGTAAGCGGAAGCGGAACGGCTTCGGGCAAAACAAGGAAAGGGTAAGGAGACAGGACGATGAACATACTGATCACCGGCGCTGCCGGATTTGTGGGAAAAAATCTGACCGCCGCGCTGGAGTGCATCCGAGACGGCCGGGATCGCCGTTACCCGGACTTGCGGATCGGGACGCTCTACCTGTACGACAAGAATTCCCCCCAGGAATTGTTGGAGCAGGGCTGCCGGGAGGCAGACTTTGTCTTCCATCTGGCCGGAGTGAACCGCCCCAAGGATCCCCGGGAGTTTATGAACGGCAACTTCGGATTCGCCTCCCAGCTTCTGGACACCCTGACGCGGTACGGCAATACCTGCCCGGTGATGCTGTCCTCCTCCATCCAGGCGACCCTGGAAGGGCGGTACGCCCAGGGGGAATACGGCAAAAGCAAAAAGGCAGGGGAGGAACTGTTCTTCCACTACAGCCGGCAGACCGGCGCGCCGGTGCTGATCTACCGGTTCCCCAACCTGTTCGGCAAATGGTGCCGCCCCAATTACAACTCTGCCGTGGCCACCTTCTGCTATAACTATGCCCACGACCTACCTATCACCGTCAACGATCCCAACACCGAGCTGGAGCTATTGTACATTGACGATCTGGTGGAGGAAATGATCGCGGCCCTGCGGGGCAAGCCCCACCGCTGCGAATTTGACGGGGTGAAGACGGTGCTGCGGGAGGACGGCCGGTACTGCGCCGCCCCGGTGAGCCACCGGGCGACCCTGGGCCGGATTGTGCAGCTGCTGGACATGTTTCGATCCCAGCCCAGCACCCTGATGATGCCGCAGATCCCCAAGGACAGCTTTGAAAAGAAATTGTATTCCACGTACCTTTCTTACCTGCCCGGGGAGAAGGCGGCGTTCCCGCTGAAGATGAATACAGATGACCGGGGCAGCTTTACGGAGCTTCTGCGCACGGAAGCCTGCGGCCAGTTCAGCGTCAACATCAGCAAGCCCGGGGTCACCAAGGGCCAGCACTGGCACCACAGCAAGTGGGAGTTTTTTATGGTGGTGTCCGGCCAGGGGCTGATCCAGCAGCGCAGGATCGGCACCGGGGAAGTGCTGAGCTTCCGGGTTTCCGGGGACGCCATCCAGGCGGTGCATATGCTGCCGGGCTATACCCACAGCATCACCAACCTTTCGGATACCCAGGATCTGGTGACGGTCATGTGGGCCAACGAATGCTTTGACCCTGACCGACCCGATACCTTCTTTGAGGTGGTTTGACCATGGAGATAAAACTGGACTATTCTGACGTTTCCTTCCGGGGCGACGGACGGCTGAAACTGCTGATCGTAGTGGGCACCCGTCCGGAGATCATCCGCCTGGCGGCGGTGATCCGGAAATGCCGGAACTATTTTGACTGCATCCTGGCTCACACGGGACAGAATTACGACTACAATCTAAACGGGATCTTTTTCCGGGATCTGGGTCTGGCCGACCCGGATGTATATATGAACGCGGTGGGCGACGACCTGGGGGCTACGGTGGGCAATATCATCAACTGCTCCTATAAGCTTATGACCGCCATCCGGCCGGACGCCATGCTGGTGCTGGGGGATACCAATTCCTGCCTCAGCGCCATTTCCGCCAAGCGGCTGCATATCCCCATTTTCCACATGGAGGCGGGGAACCGGTGCAAGGACGAGTGCCTTCCGGAGGAGACCAACCGCCGGATCGTGGACATTATTTCCGATGTGAACCTGGCCTACTCGGAGCACGCCCGGAAGTATCTCCATGAATGCGGTCTGCCCAAGGAGCGCACCTATGTCACCGGCTCGCCTATGGCGGAGGTGCTGCACCAGAATCTATCGTCCATTCTGGCCTCTGACGTCCATGCCCGGCTGGGGCTGGAGAAGGGCCGCTACATTCTGCTCTCGGCCCACCGGGAGGAAAACATCGACACGCAGAAGAATTTCCGCTCGTTGTTCGGCGCCATCAACGCCATGGCGGAAAAATACGATATGCCCATCCTTTACTCCTGCCACCCCCGATCTCGGAAGCGGCTGGAGGAGAGCGGCTTTCGCCTGGATCCCCGGGTGATCCGGAACGAACCTTTGGGGTTCCACGATTATAACTGCCTGCAAATGCACGCCTTCGCGGTGGTGTCTGATTCCGGCACGCTGCCGGAGGAGTCCAGCTTCTTCACCAGCGTGGGGCATCCCTTCCCCGCGGTGTGCATCCGCACCTCTACGGAGCGGCCGGAAGCGCTGGACAAGGGCTGCTTCATCCTGGCCGGCATTGACCAGGAGCATCTGCTCCAGGCGGTGGATATCGCGGTGCGGATGAACCTGGAGGGAGACCATGGGATCCCGGTGCCGGACTATGTGGAGGAAACGGTCTCTACCAAGGTGGTCAAGATCATCCAGTCCTACACCGGCGTGGTGGATAAAATGGTTTGGCGGAAATATTGAGTCAGGAGGCGGGGAGCATGAAGTACCTGTTTATCAATTCCGTGGCGGGCTTTGGCAGCACCGGACGGATTGCGGCGGACAAATGCCGGGAATTGATGGCCCAGGGACACCAATGCGTCCTCGCCTATGGCCGTAAAGAGGCCAATTGCGCCGATGTGCCCACGGTGCGCATCGGCGGCAACAGGGACATTCTGGCCCATGTGGTTAGGGGGCGGGTGCTTGACGGCATGGGCTTCGGCTCCCGGCAGGCCACCCGGCGCTTTCTGCGCTGGGTCAGCGCCTACGACCCGGATGTGATCTGGCTGCACAATATCCACGGCTATTATATCCACATGGGGGAGCTGTTTGCGTATCTGCGCCGCTGCGGCAAACAGATCCTGTGGACGCTTCACGACTGCTGGAGCTTTACCGGCCACTGTGCTTACTTTGATTATGCCGGGTGTGACAAGTGGAAGACCCAATGCGGCAGCTGCCCCCAGAAGAGGGAGTACCCCAAAAGCCTCCTGCTGGACAGAAGCGCCGGCAATTACCGAAAAAAGAAAACCCTGTTCACCGGCATCCCCAACCTGACCCTGATTACTCCGTCACATTGGCTGGCAGGACTGGTCAAGGAGAGCTATCTGGGGGACTATCCGGTGGAGGTGGCGTATAATACCATCGATCCGAAGATTTTCCGGCCGGTGGCCGGAGATTTCCGGCAGACCCACGGCCTGGAGGGAAAGCGCCTGGTGCTGGGCGTTGCCAGCGTCTGGGATCGCCGCAAGGGACTGGAAGACTTTCTGCGGCTGGCGGAGGAGCTGGACGACAGCTACCGGATTGTGCTGGTGGGTCTGACCCGGGAGCAGGTGAAGGCTCTGCCGCCCGGGATCCTGGGGCTGACCCGCACGGACAGCCCGGAGCAGCTGGCCCGGATCTACTCCTGCGCCGACGTGCTGGTCAACCCGACGTATGAGGACAATTACCCCACGGTGAATCTGGAGGCCAGAGCCTGCGGCACGCCGGTGGTTTGCTACGATACCGGCGGCAGCCGGGAGACCCTGGGCAGCTCCGATCTGCTGATCCCCAAGGGGGATCGGGCGGCGCTGCTTCGCGCCATCAAGCAAGTTTGTGAGGAGACGCCATGAACTACTACGCATTTCCCAACAACCGCCTGTGGAAGGCGGCCTTTGCGCTGTTCCTCAGTGCCATGCTGTTTCTGGCCAGAGACAGCATGTATACCACCGCGGTGCTGGGATTCTACAAGGCCCAGTTTTTGATGCTGGCGCTGATCGTCCTGGCCGGAGTGGTATTCCTTTGGGTCAACCGCCGGAACCTGGGCAGGATCCTTACCGACGGACGGCTGATCCTAGCGGCGGTGCTTGCCCTGGTGGTGCTGGCGCCTATGGTTTTGAAGCGGGACTGGCAGCTGATGTATTTCAGCATCCTGCTGTGCATATTCTTCGCTGTGTTTGTCAGCTACTTCCTGTCCGTACAGGAGGCGGCGAAATACTATGTGGTGATCCTGGCTGTTCTGGGAACCTATTCCATGATCGCTACCTACATTCTGCGCATCGGCGTGGACGCGGGGGTGTATTCCGTCCCCGTTTTTCAGAATTCCATCGGATATACGTTTTATAACTTTTTCGGGGCCATCGTTTCGGAATCCTATGTCAAGACCCGGAATTTCGGGATCTTCCGGGAGCCGGGGGTCTACCAGTATTTCCTGCTGCTGGCCCTGTACCTGAATAACTACACGGTGCGCTGGAGCAAGAACCGGCAGATGTGGATCTGCAACGGCCTGCTGACCGCGGCGATGATCTCCACCTTCTCCACCGCCGGGGTTCTGGAGCTGGGGCTGCTGGCTTTGGTGGTGTTTTTTGACAAGAAACTCTACCGGGACAAGCGGGTGTGGCTGGCCCTTGGCGTATGCGCGGCGGCTGCGGCCCTTGTGGCGGCCCGGAGTATCGCCCGGATGGACAGCCTGTATTGGGAAGTGTACACCATGGTCATCGGGAAATTTGTGAACGGGGAGGACTCCTTTCTGGAGCGGATTCAGGCATTTGCGGTGAACATCTGCCTGTTTCTGGACAGCCCCATTGTGGGACAGACCATTTCAGATACCCTTCACGCCGTGGAGAACAACACCTCCTCCACCCTGATCCTGTTTTCCGTCTTCGGACTGGCAGGGGGCTGCTTCCATGTTGCCGCCTGGGCGGCCCTGGTATGGGAGGGGAGAAAAACCTGGCTGCGGGATCTGCTGCTGATGGGGATCCTGATGATGTCGTTTAATACCCAAAATCTGATTGCGGATGTATTTTTCTGGCTGTTCCCGGTGATGGCCCTGACCCAGCGCTGGGTTCCCACGGTTGAAAAGTGGAAAGCGCGGGGAAAGGGGAATGGACAATGAAGCAGGTGCTGTTTCTGACCAATTATCCGGCGCCCTATCGGGTGCGGTTTTTTGACCGGCTGGGAGAGACCATGGATGTAACGGTGCTCTATACCACGCCGACCCAGGAGGTCACCGAGCGGGATCCCAAATGGTACATTGCCGCCCAGGGCCGCTTTCGCTGGGTGCAGCTGAGCAGGAAGAAGACGCTGGGCGGCGTAAGCGTGTACACAGATGTGGTAGACTGGGTGCGCAAGCCCTATGACGCCATTGTGGTCTGCGGCTATTCCGACCCCACCTTTGTGCTGGCGATGGTCTATATGCGCCTGCATGGGATCCGGTTTTGTATGGAGGTGGACGGCGGAGTGATCCGCCGGGAAAATAGGGCCAAATTCCTGCTGAAACGGAGCTTGGTGAGTATGGCCCACCACTGGCTCAGCACCGGCGAGGCCACCACGGCGTATTTGGCGCACTATGGCGCCAAAAAGGATCGGATCACCACATATCCCTTTTCCTCTCTGGAGGAACAGGATCTGTACGACGCCCCGGCAGACCCGGAGGAAAAGGCGGCGCTGCGCCGTGGGCTGAACATTCCCTACAAGCAGATGGTGCTGACAGTGGGGCAGTTCATTCCCCGAAAGGGCTTTGACGTGCTGCTTCAGGCGGCGGCAGACCTGGAGGAGGATACCGGGATCTATATCGTTGGCGGGGAGGCTACCCGGGAATACATCCAGCTGCGGGAGCGCCTGGGACTGACCCGGGTGCACTTTGTGGGCTTCCAGCAAAAGGAAGTCCTGGCCCGGTACTATCGGGCGGCGGATGTATTTGTGCTTCCTACCCGGGAGGATATCTGGGGACTGGTGATTAACGAGGCCATGGCCTATGGCCTGCCGGTGATCACCACGGAAAACTGTGTGGCGGGCCGGGAGCTGGTGCGCGACGGCGTCAACGGCTACCTGGTTCCGGTGGAGGATTCCCAGGCCCTGGCCCGGCGCGTCAACCAGGTGCTGGCGGAAGGGCCGGAGCGGATGGGCCGGGCTTCCCTGGAGCGGATCCGCCCGTATACCATTGAGAACATGGTCAAAGCCCATGAGGCATTTTTTGAAAGCGGGAGATAGTCCATGCACATTCTTTACGCGGTAACCACCTGCTCTGACAAGGTCTACCGGGAACTGTTCGAAGCTGTGGAAGTAAAGCCGGCCTTCCAGTCCCAGAAATATCACCGGCTGCTGATCGAGGGCTTGGCAGCCCATGCCCGGGTGGATGTGATCGCCAATCCTCCGGTGAATCCCCAGGTGCTGGATCGGCCCTTCGTCCGGCTGAAACCGGAGACGGAAGGCGGCGCCTGCTACCGCTATATCAGCGCTGTCCGCAACCCTCTGCTGAAGGCAATTTGGGTGGGGCTGGGAACCTTTTGGAAGACCTTTGCCCTGGCGGGAAAGGACTCGGCGGTGATCGTGGACGGTCTGAACCGGGTTACCGCCCTGGCGGGGATGCTGGCAGCCCGACTTCGGGGCCGGCCCTGTGTGGGCATCGTGACGGATCTGCCGGATATGCTGGGAGGCGGCGCTGTTTCCCGGAAGCTGGCAAACTTTGTGATCCGCCACTGCACCGCCTATGTGCTGCTGACAGAGGCGATGAACGGTTACCTGAATCCCAAGGGAAAGCCCTATGTGATCCTAGAGGGCCACGCGGACATTGCCATGGAGAAAAAGCGCCCCAGTTTGGAGCGCAAGGCCCGTCCCAGGGTCTGCCTGTATGCCGGCGGGGTGAGCAAGCAGTACGGCCTGGGGAATCTGGTGGAGGGCTTCCGCCTGGCGGATCCGGAGAATGCCCAGCTTCATATTTACGGCCCCGGGGACTATGTCCAGGAACTGAAGGCCATTGCCGAGAAAGATCCCAGGATCGTCTACGGAGGGATGCTGCTCAGCTCCCAGATTGTGGAGAAGGAAATGGAGGCCACTCTGCTGGTCAACCCCCGTCCCACGGACGAGGACTATGTGAAATACTCCTTCCCCTCCAAGACCATGGAGTATATGGCTTCCGGCACCCCGGTGCTGACCACGGTGCTGCCCGGTATGCCCAGGGAGTACCATCCGTATGTGTATTTGATTGAGGACGAATCTGCCCGGGGGATCGCCGGGATGCTGACAAAAACCCTGGAGCAGTCCGATGAAGCGCTGTTCCAGCAGGGCTGCCGGGCCAGACGGTTTATTTTGGAGCAGAAGAACAATGTGCTCCAGGCCCGTAAGATCATCCAAATGCTTCAGACCATTCCGGAAAGGAAGTGAGCGCCGTGCGGCTGCTGTGGCTATGCAATATGCTCCCCGGAAAAGTCCGGGAAAAACTGACCGGGAAGCCGTCAGGGGACGGGCTTTGGGTGGACAGCGTGCTGTGGGGACTGCGGCAGCAGGGGCTGACCATCCGCATCCTTTGCCCCGGGGACGGCGTCCGGGGAGAGCTGGATTCGGACTGCGGCTTTGCCACCTTCCGGGAGGGACTTCCTTATGTCTACCTGCCGGAGCTGGAGACCTTCTTCGCGGAGGAGCTGGCGGACTTCCGGCCGGATGTGGTGCACGTCTGGGGTACGGAATACGGCCATACCTTGGCTATGATGCGGGCGCTGGAGAAGGAAAACGGACTGGAGCGGACGGCGGTAAGCATCCAGGGACTGTGCTCGGTGTACGCGGGTCACTATGCGCAGGGGATTCCCTACCCGGTGCGGCGGGGGTACACCTTCCGGGATTTTGTGCGCCAGGACAATATTTTGCAGCAGCAGAAGAAATTTGTCCGCCGGGGGGAGTTGGAGATCCAGGCGCTGAAGCTGGCAAAGCATGTGATCGGCCGGACGGACTGGGATCGGGCGGCGGTCAGCGCCGTGAACCCTTCGGCGCAGTATCATTTCTGTAACGAGACGCTGCGGCAACCCTTCTACCAGGGCCGGTGGCGCTACGACCGGTGCCGGAAAGGACGAATCTTCGCTTCCAGCTGTGCCTACCCGGTGAAGGGATTTCACTATCTGCTGGAGGCGTTTGCCGAAGTGCTCCGGGTCTATCCCCAGGCCACCCTGGCGGTGCCGGGGAACAGCCCTTTGAAGGCCCACAGGCTGCGCAGAACCAATTATCAGAAATACCTGGCCCGGCAGATCCGAACCCTTGGCCTGGAAGACAGGACCCAATTTCTGGGACATTTGGGGCCGGAGCAGATGAAACAGGCCTACCTGGAGGCAAATGCCTTTGTACTGCCGTCTACCATTGAGAATTCTCCCAATTCTCTGGGGGAGGCCATGCTGCTGGGGGTGCCCTGTGTGGCGGCCTACGTGGGCGGTGTGGCGGATCTGCTGACCCATCGGGAAGAAGGCTTCCTGTATCAGCCCAGCGCGGCATATATGCTGGCGTATTACCTCAAGCGGGTATTTGACCTGGGCCGGGAGGCCGAAGCTCTGGGCGGTGCAGCCAAGGCCCACGCCTCCCGCACCCACCAAGCGGAGAAGAACCTGGCGGATCTGCTGGCAATCTACCAGAGCCTGGCCAGATAGCCGCAAGACGGGATCATACCATACAGGAGCAGAACATGAACAGACGCAACCGAGTGGCATTCTTTAACATCCTGAGCATCGTACTGCTCAACGGCATTTCCATCCTGACCGGGTCGCTGTTCTCCAGACTGCTGGGAGACAGCGGCTACGGCTATGTCAAAATCTACAATATCTGGGCCAGCGTTATCGCCATCGCCTTTACCCTCCAGACTCAGTCCACCCTGGCCAATGCCAGGGTGGAGTATCCTGAGGGGGAGCAGGACGCCTACGCCTCCTCGGTGATGAGCATGTCTGTGCTGGCGTATCTGGCGTGCAGCGTGGTGGTGGTGCTGTTCATCCGGCCTGTCTCCGACCTACTGCGCCTGGAGCCGTTTCTGATCGCGCTGCTGCTGCTGCAGGCCTTCGGAACCTTCTGCGTCAACTTTCTGAACACCAAGTTCGTTTACGAATTCAAGGCCGGGTGGAATATGATCGCCTCCTTGGCCATCACCATTACCACCTTTGTGCTGTCGGTGGCGCTGATCCTGTATCTGCCGGAGCAGATTCGCTACTATGGACGGATTCTGGCCATCGCCGCCACCTACACCATCATCGGCTTGTTTTCCTGCGGCTATGTGCTGACCAAGGGCCGCACCTTCTACCGCCGGGATTACTGGCGGATGTGTATTGCCATCGCGGTTCCGTCGGTGTTTTACAATCTGTCGGATCTGATCCTGGGCCAAAGCGACCAGGTTATGATCCAGCACATCATGGGCGAAGGCGCCGCGGGCCGCTACGGCCTGGCATACACCTTCGGCAACTTTATGTTCGTGATCTACGGCGCCCTGAGCCGAACCTGGTGCCCGTTCTTTTTCGAGGAGATCAAGCTGGGAAAAAAGGAGGCTTTGGGGGAGAAAACCGTCAACTTCCTGGAGCTGTACACGGTGCTGTCCGTGGGCTTTATCCTGCTGTGTACCGAGGTGTATCACATCTACGCCGGCCCGGAGTTCTGGGACGGCACTGGGCTGATCCCCTTGTTCGTCACCAGCTACTACCTGAATTTCCTGTGCACCTTCCCGGTGAATTTTGAATACTACCATAAGAAGACCAAGGCGGTGGCGACTATCACTGTGGTGACCTGCGGGGGGAATATTCTGCTGAACTACTTCCTGATCCGCTCCATGGGCATGGCCGGCGCGGCGGTGGCCACGGTGATCTCCCACGGCTTCCAGCTGGCGATGCACCACTGCTACTGCCGCTGGCGCTTGGGACGGGACAGCTATCCCTTCGGCTTGGGCATGTGGTGGAAGTATCTGGCGGCTTATGCCGCCATGCTGGCCTTCGTCTGGCTGGCACAGGATAGATGGCTCCTGCGCTGGGGGGCTGGCGCCGCCCTGGGGCTGTGGGAGCTGTATCGCATCCGCAAACGGAAAACACTGATCTGAACGCAAGGGACTTGTCCCCGGCAGGAAGACGCAGAGGCCGGACGATTTCGTCCGGCCTGGTTTTTATCGGGGTTGCAATCAGGGAAGGAATGGTGTATACTAGAGATGAAATATTCGTATTTTGGGGCTTCCTGGGGCGGAGGCCCTTGCTTGAGGTTGCGCGTCTATGGAAAAGAAAAAGGTTCTGTTTGTGGCAACGGTGGTAAAGACTCATATTATGCAGTTTCATGTCCCCTATCTGAAGCTGTTTCGGCAGATGGGGTGGGAGACGGCGGTTGCTGCCAGGAACGACTATGCCGACCCTGCCGACTGCCGGATCCCCTATTGCGACGCCTATTACGATCTTCCCATTGCCCGGATCCCCTGGAAAACGGACAATTTCCGGGCCTACAGGATGCTCAAGCAGATCATTGACCGAGAGGACTATGATTTGATCCACTGCCATACCCCCATGGGAGCGGTGGTGGCCCGGCTGGCAGCTCTGGGGGCCAGGAAGCGGGGAACCAAGGTTCTCTACACCGCCCACGGCTTCCACTTTTTCCGGGGGGCGCCCGCCCGAAACTGGCTGCTGTTTTTCCCCATGGAGTGGCTTCTGTCCTTTGTGACGGATGTGCTGATTACCATCAACCGGGAGGACTATGCCCGGGCGAAAAAACGGCTCCATCCGAAACGGCTGGAATACGTCCCCGGAGTGGGCGTCCACATCCGCCGGTTTCAGACGGATCGGGCGGCGGGGCCGGATAAGCGCCGGGAGCTGGGCCGGACGGCGGAGGATTTCCTCCTGCTGACCGTGGCGGAGATGACCCGGAACAAGAACCATACCACGATTCTGAATGCGCTGGCGCTGCTGAAGGACAAGCCGGAGTTTACCAATATGCACTATCTGATCTGCGGCCGGGGGGAAACGCGCCCGGCGCTGGAGCGCCAGGCTAAGGCTTTGGGGATCGGGGATCATGTCCATTTTCTGGGCTACCGGCAGGATGTGCCGGCGCTGTACGGCTGCAGCGACCTGTTTGTTTTCATGCCCTATCGGGAGGGGCTGCCGGTGGCCTTGATGGAGGCTATGAGCAGCGGTCTGCCGGTGATCTGCTCCCGAATCCGGGGCAACCGGGATCTGATCGAGGACGGGGTCTGCGGAGTGTTCGCCGAGAACCGGCCCCAGGCGGTGGCGGAAGCCATCGTGGAGCTGTACTGGGATCCCCGGCGCCGGGAGGAGCTGGGTAAGGCCGCGGCGGAAGCTGTGAAGCCCTTTGACGACGAGAATGTACACAGGCAGATGAAGGAGATTTACCTGAGTCTGCTGTAAAGAAGGGAGGCCGCCTATGCGCGGTACGCTGATCGTATCCCTGGATTTTGAACTGTTCTGGGGAATGCTGGACGTATGCCCCCTGGAGGATTACCGGGATAACGTCCTGGGAGGGCGGGCGGCGATCCCCAAGCTGTTGGAGCTGTTTGCCAAATATGACATCCATGCCACCTGGGCCGCGGTGGGGTTCCTGTTTGCGGAGAACTACCGGGAGCTGTCCGGGTATTTTCCCAAAGAGGGGCTGCGGCCCAGCTACGCGGGGAACGGTATGGATCCTTACAAGGTTTTTTCGCAAATCGGCGGCGATGAGGCGGAAGCGCCCTGTTTTTACGCGCCGTCCCTGCTGCGCCAAATCGCCAAAGCCCCCGGTCAGGAGATCGGCAGCCACACCTTCTGCCACTACTACTGCCGGGAAAAGGGGCAGACCGCGGAGCAGTTTGCCGCGGACATGGAGGCGGCCAGGGCCATCGCCCGTGACCATGGGTATGATCTTCGGTCGGTGGTGCTGCCCCGGAATCAATGCCGGCCGGAATATATCCGCATCCTTCGGGAGCAGGGATTCACCGCCTACCGGGACGAGGAGAACGACTGGATCCACCGGCGGATCCGAGTTCGCCCCCTGCTGCGGCTGCTGCGGCTGCTGGATGTGTATCTGCCCCTGACGGGCCAGGGCGGCTATGTCCCCAGGCAGGAGGACGGCATCTGGAACCTGACCGGCTCCCGGATGTACAAGCCTATTTTCCCGGCTCTGGGCTTTCTGGAGGGGCTGAAGCTGCGCAGGATCAAAACGCAGATGCGCCACGCGGCGCGAAAGGGCCTGACCTTCCACCTGTGGTGGCACCCCCATAACATCGGCCTTCGCACCCGGGAACATCTGGAGCAGCTGGAGGAGCTGTTTCGCTACTACAGCAAGCTGCGGGAGGAATACGGCATGGAGAGCCTGAACATGGGAGAGGCTGCCGCGCAGCGGTCACAGGAACGGGAGGGAAACCGGCAATGAAGGTGATGCATGTACTCAACTCCCGGATCTACTCCGGGGCGGAGAAGGTGGCCTGCCAAATTATCCACGCCTTTGAAGGCCGGGATGGTATGGAAATGGTGTATTGCAGCCCGGAGAGCGAAAATGTCCGGCAGATGCTGCGCCAGCAGAACGTGACCTACCTGCCGGTGGACAGCCTGACGCCTAAGAATCTGGGACGGGTGATCCGGGAGCAGAAGCCGGATCTGATCCATGCCCACGACATGCGCGCGGGATTCGTCTCGGCGCTGTGCTGCGGCGGGATCCCTATGATATCCCATATTCACAACAACGCCTATGACGCCCGGGGCCTGTCTGCCAAGTCTGTAGCCTACCTGCTGGCAGGGTGCAAGGCCAGGCACATCCTCTGGGTCTCCCAAAGCGCCTATGAAGGATACCTGTTCCACAGGCTGTTCCAAAAGAAAAGCACCGTGTTGTATAATATCATCGACCGGGAGGAGATTCTGGCGAAAAAGGCCCAGGATTCGGAAAGCTACGACTTTGATCTGATCTACGTGGGCCGTCTGACCTACCAAAAGGATCCCCAGCGGCTGATGCGTCTGTGCGCCCGGGTGAAGGAGCGCTACCCCGGCCTGAAGGCGGCTGTGGTGGGGGCAGGGGAGCTGGAGGCGCAGACAAAGGCGCTTTGCCGGGAATTGGGCTTGGAAGACAACGTCCTGTTCCTGGGCTTCCAGAGCAACCCCATCAAAATGATCCACGACAGCCGCGCCCTGGTGCTAACCTCCCGGTGGGAGGGAACCCCCATGTGCGCCCTGGAGGCCATGGCCCTGGGGACGCCGGTGGTGAGCACCCCCTCCGACGGGATGCAGGAGCTGATCGAAAGCGGCGTCAACGGCTATTTGTGCCGGGAGGATCAGGCGCTGGAGGAAAGCATCCTGAAGATCCTGACAGACCCCGGCCACCGGGAGAGCTTGTCCCGCCATGCCCGGGAAACCTTTGCCCGGATCAATGACGACGTGCAATACTATCAGGCTATCGCCCGGTGCTATGGCTGAGAAGGAAGTTTTATGAAGATTTTGCAGATCTTACCCTATTTCTGCTTTGGCGGCGCGGAGATTATGTGCGAAAACCTGACCTACGCTCTGAAGGAGCTGGGGCAGGAGGTCGGCGTGGTGTGCCTGTATGACCGCTGCACCCCCATCTCCCAACGCATGGAGCAGGCGGGGATCCCGATCCGCTACCTGGATAAGAAACCGGGGCTGGATGTTTCCATGGTACCCAAGCTTTGCCGCGTCCTGAAGCAGGAGAGGCCGGATGTGATCCATACGCACCTGGATGTAATCAAATACGCGGCTCTGGCGGGAAAGCTGGCCAAGGTGCCCTGCCGGATCCACACCATGCACAGTGTGGCCCAGAAGGAAGCGGAGGGGCCTGCCCAGAAGCTGATCAACACCTGCTACTTCCGCCGCGGCCTGTCCACGCCGGTGGCCCTGAGTCCTCAGATCGCCGCCTCCATTGCGGAATTCTATGGTCTGGAGGAAGAACGGATTCCGGTGATCTACAACGGCATCGACCTGACAAAGTGCCGTCCCAAGGAGGACTACGCTGTGGGACAGACGGTGCGGATCCTGCATGTGGGGCGCTTCGACGTGCCGAAGAACCACGGGGGCCTTCTGCGGGTTTTTCAGAAGCTCCACCAGCGGTTCCCCCAATGCCGGCTGCAATTGGTAGGCGACGGGGATCTGCGTCCGGAAATGGAGCGACTGGCCCAGGAGCTGGGCATTTCCCGGTGGGTGGAATTCGCGGGAATGCAGTCTGATGTGCACCCCTATCTGCAAAGCGCGGATTTTTTCGTGTTGCCCTCCATCTATGAGGGCAATCCCATGTCCATTATCGAGGCCATGGGTACGGGACTTCCCATTGCCGCCACGGCGGTGGGAGGCATCCCGGATATGCTGGAAAACGGTAAAAACGCTCTGCTGACCCCTTGCCGGGAAGACGCGATCCTGGAGGCCTGGGCCGCCCTGGTGGAGGATGAGGCGCTGCGGGAGCGGCTGGGACGGCAGGCCAGGACGGACAGTCCGCGGTTTTCCGCGGGGCATATGGCCCAAAGCTATTGCCAGGTCTATGCCGCCCAACGAAGCAAATGACCTGCGAAAGGTGGGAAAGCTATGACCCGGGACACCGTATCGGTGATCGTACCGGCGTATAACGCGGCGGAATTCCTGAGTGCCTGTCTGGACAGTCTCCTGGCGCAAACCTGGGAAGACCTGGAAGTGGTGGTGGTCAACGACGGTTCCACCGACGATACGGCCCAGAAGCTGGAGGCTTATGCCCAAAAGCACCCCAGGGTGCGGGCAGTGAACCAGGAAAACCGGGGCGTCACCGCGGCCCGGCTGCGGGGCGTGGCGGAAGCCGGGGGAGACTGGATCGGCTTCGTGGACGCGGACGACGTGGTAGAGCCGGATATGTACCGGCGGCTTATGGAAAATGCCCGGACTTACGGCTGCGACATCTCCCACTGTGGTCACCGGATCGTTTTCCCAGACGGCCGGATTGCCTATGTCCACAATACCGGCGTGCTCCGCCGGCAGGACACCCTTACCGGGCAGCGGGATCTGCTGGACGCGGGGCAGATCGACGCCAGCCTGTGCACCAAGCTGTTCCGCAGGACCCTGTTTCAGGGGATCGGGGAATGGATGGAGCCGGGGATCACCAACAATGAAGACTTTTTGATGAATTTCTACCTGTTCTCCCGCTCCGGCGGCAGCGTCTATGAGGACGTATGTCCTTATCACTATCTGCTGCGCCGGGGATCTGCCTCCTACCGCACATTCCATGAGCACAGCTTGTTCGACCCCATTCGGGTGCGGCAGCTGGTGGCGGACAGATGCGCCCCGGAGCTGCGCCGGGACGCCAGGAACGCCCTGCTGCGCAACCTGTTGTTCATCTATGCCCGGCTGGCGGTGGAAACAGGGGAGAACCGGAAAGCCTACCGCAGGCGGGTGCGGCAGCTTCTGCGGGAAAACAGGCCGTATTATGACGTGCTGTCCCCCCGGAACCGGCTGCTGGCCAACATGATCTGCTATGCGCCCTGGAGCTTCCGAGCTGCCTATCAGCTGTATGTGGCCCTGTTCCAGCGGCAGGAGCAGCATTAAAGGAGGAAACGCCTATGAAGGAGCTGCCGCTGCTGAGCGTGATCGTACCGGTGTACAATGTGGAAGCCTACCTTCCCCGATGCATCCGATCCATTGCGGAGCAGACCTATGCCAATCTGGAGGTGCTGCTGGTGGACGACGGTTCCACAGACGCCGGCGGGGATATCTGTGACGCCTGGGCTGCCCGGGACAGCCGCGTCCGGGTGATCCATAAGGAAAACGGCGGCGCCGGAGCGGCCCGGAATCTGGGGATGGACATGGCCCGGGGGGAACTGCTGGGCTTTGTGGACAGCGACGACTACCTGCATCCGAAGATGTACGAGCATCTTTACAGCCTGATGGCGGGGGATGTGGACATTGCCGAATGCGTCCTGGTTACAACAGATCGGGACGACGCGCCCTTGGAGGACGGCAGCGCCGCCAAAACCGCCACCTATACCCGGGAGGCGGCTATGAGGCTGCACATCCGGGACGAGATCTTTTGCCAAACGCCTCCCAATAAGCTTTACCGCCGGGAAACGGTGGAGAACGTCCGCTTTCCTGTGGGGAACCTGATCGACGACGAGTTCTTTACCTACCGGGCCATTGGCAGCGCCCGGCGCTTGGTCCGGTCGGACAGCCGGATGTATGCCTACCGCCAGCAGACCGGCAGCGCCATGCACAAGCCCTATTCCCTGAAGCGGCTCCAGGGCCTGGACGGGAAGCTGGAACGGCTGGACTATCTGAAACAGCATCTGCCCGGGCTGGAGCAGGAAGCGAAGCGGGATCTGCTGTTTTCCTGCCTGATGGCTATGCAGAACTGCCTGCGGTTCCTGCCCGGGGACGAACTGGAAGCGGCGTGGGAGAAAATCAACGGGATTCTGCCCCGGATCACGCCGGTGCCATGGAGCCGGGAGGCGGGGCTGAGGCGAAACGGCTTGTTGAAGCTGGCCCAGATTTCCTTCCCCGGCACCTGCCGGATGCTGAATTTCCTTGAGGATATCCATGTGTTGCGATAGGAGTGGAGCATGAGCTGGAAGTATAAAATAACCGTCTTTACCCCCACCTATAACCGGGCCTACACCATTGAAGCGCTGTACCGATCCTTGCAACGCCAGCGCTTTGCGGATTTTGAATGGCTGGTGGTGGACGACGGATCCTCGGATCAAACAGAGGAATTGTTTGCCGCTTGGGCAAAGGAGGAAAATCCCTTTCCCATCCGGTACTATCAGCAGGAAAACGGCGGCAAATGCCGGGCCATCAACCGCGGGCTGGATTTGGCCCGGGGCGAGCTGTTCTTCAATGTGGACTCTGACGACTATCTGACCGATGACGCTTTGCAGAAGGTAGCCGCTTGGGAACAGAGTTTGCCCGAGGGGAAACCATACTGCGGCTTTGCCGGGAACCTGGGAACGGCTCCGGACGTCACCCCCAACACCCCGTTGGACGGCGGATTCTATGACGGTACTGCCTTTGACCGCTACGGCATTGTGGACGGGGAACGGGCTTGCGTTTTCTATACCCAGGTGCACCGGAAGTACAAGTATCCGGAATTTCCCGGCGAGACCTTTCTTACCGAGGCGGTGGCCTGGAACCGGATGGCCGGGGACGGGTACGCAATGCGGTTTTACAATGACATTATCTGCATCTATGAATACAGACCCGACGGACTGACCAACTCCGGTTACCAGCTGTTCCTGGACAATCCCCAGGGTACAGGGCTATTTTTCCGGGAAAAGGCGAAATACTTCCGCTATTCCCCCAAAACCATGCTGGGCATGTGGTACGGCTTCACCTGCGACGCCATGGATCGGTGTACCAACGCCCAGATCGCGGAATATATCGGCATGCCCCGGCTGCTGGTGGAACCGATGAAGCAGCTGCACAATCTGATCCAATTTGTTCGGAAAATGAGGAATCCAAATGGCTGATCGTTTACATTCTTCCTATCATATCCATATTTCCGCCAAGCACCGGCTGCTGGAGCTGAAGCTGCGGGAGGTCTGGCGGTATCGGGATCTCATCGCTCTGTTTGTCAAGCGGAACTTTGTCGTATCCTACAAGCAAACCATTCTGGGGCCGGCCTGGATTTTCCTGACGCCCCTGTTCAGCAGCCTTGTTCAGGCCTTCGTCTTCGGCGGCATCGCCGGGATCGCCACCGACGGCATTCCCATGCTGCTGTTCTATCTGTTCAGCAACGCGGTGTGGGGCTTTTTCGCTACCTGTCTGACCAGCAACGCCAATACCTTTACGGACAACGCCTATGTGTTCGGCAAGGTGTATTTCCCCCGGCTGACAACGCCCATCTCCAACATATTTTCCGCGGTGATCCGCTTTGGCATTCAAATGGTGCTGGTGCTGGCGTTCATGGCGTATTTTTTGATCCGGGGGGAGGTTCACCCCAACTGGGGCGCCTGGCCGGTGATTCTGGTGGAACTGCTGCACCTGGGGATCCTGGGCATGGGCTGCGGCATCATCATCTCCAGCCTGACCACCAAATACCGGGATCTGATCGTGCTCATCGACTTCGGGGTTTCCGCCTGGATGTATCTGACCCCGGTGGTGTACCCCCTTTCCACCATTGGCCAGGAATGGATGAAGACTGCCCTGATGGTTAACCCGGTGACCATGCCCCTGGAGGTAATGCGCTGCGCCGTTTTGGGAAAAGGTGTGTTCCATTGGGGGTTCTACGGCCTTTCCTGGGCGATCACTTTGTTGGTGGCCTTTACCGGCATTGTGATTTTTAACAAAGTGGAACGAACCTTTATGGATACGGTGTGAGGATGGAAGCAATGGACAGGAATGAGAATCGGGAAATTGCCATTCGGCTTTCCGGCGTGAAGAAAAAATATAAGCTGGGCCAGATCGGCGGCGCCACGCTGTCGGAGGAGCTGCAAAGCTGGTGGGCAAGGGTCCGGGGAAAAGAGGATCCCAACGTCCCCATCGGCACCGACCAGCGTCTCATCGGCCAGACCTTTATGGCCCTAAACGGCATCGATCTGACGGTGTATAAAGGGGAAGCCCTGGGCATCATCGGCAGCAACGGCGCGGGCAAGAGCACCATGCTGAAAATGCTGTGCCGCGTTACCGCGCCTACGGCGGGAGAGATCGACCTGTACGGCCGGATCGCCTCCATGCTGGAGGTGGGCACCGGCTTCAACGGGGAGATGACCGGCCGGGAGAATATCTACATGAACGGCGCTATTCTGGGCATGACCAAGGCGGAGATCGATGCCAAAATGGAGGACATTATTGAGTTTTCCGAAGTGCGGGACTTTATCGACACCCCAGTCAAGCGCTATTCCTCCGGCATGTTCGTCAAGTTGGCCTTCTCCGTGGCGGCCCATTTGGACAGCGAGATCATGATTATGGACGAAGTGCTGGCGGTGGGCGACATGGCTTTCCAGAAAAAGTGTCTGGATAAAATGCGCCAGGCCGCCAAGGTAGACGGCAGAACGGTGCTCTATGTCAGCCATAACATGAATACCATCCGCCGCCTGTGTGACCGCTGCATCGTACTGGACAAGGGCAGGATCCTTTATGACGGCGATGTAGAGGAGGCCATCGGCCTGTACCTGAGCAGCACCCACGATGCCTGGGCGGAGGGACAGACGGAGTTCGACCTGAGCAATGCGGTGAGCCGCTCGCCCTATACCCAGGGTAATGCCCGGATCACCTGGCTGAAGCTGGAGGATAAGGAAAGCGCTTTGTATGGGCCGGAGGAGCCGGTGAAGATGCGCCTTCGTATCCAGACCAAGCGGGCGTACAAGGCGCTGTACCTTCGCGTGGAGCTGCGCTACAGCGACGAGTCCCCGGTGGGCACCATGCCTAAGATCTGCCTGGGGGCCTGCGGGGAAAACCAGACCCGGGAATTCCGGGTGACCGTTGCCCATCCGGAGCTGTCCGGTGGCCGGTATCGGGTGGATCTGGTGCTGTTTGATATGGACGAGTTCGGAAACAGCTTCGATCAGGAGCTGCTGCTGCCCGCCTTTTCCTTTGAGGTTCAGGGCCGGCCGGATATTGTGTGGAATCAGCATACCTGGGGCCACGTCCGTTTCCCTGACGCGCAGGTGGCTGTGCTGCCGGAGGTGTGAGGTGAATGGATAAGATTAAGGTGGTTTTCGTCAACCACAGTCTGGTTTGCGGGGGAGCCGAGAAGGCGCTGTTTGATCTGATCTGTCTGCTGGATAAGGAAACATTTGAGCCCTGCGTTTTTGTACAAAACCCGGGAAACACCTGGGATGACAAATTTGTGGCTGCCGGGATCCCGGTGATCTATGATTACTCCTGCCGGCAACCCACATGGAACCCGGTGAAGAAGCTGGGCAACGGAATCAAAAAACTGCGCATTCGTCGGGCTTATCAGAATAACGGAGAAGGTTTGCTGGATATCTGCTTTCCGGAGGGCATTGACATCGTGGTATCCTACAATGTCTGGGTGAATGAGCCGCTGGTTTTTGCCAGGAATGCCAAGACGGTGAAGTATATTCACGGGGATCCGGGAACCAATTCGGACTATCGGGAGGAAGCTGTGAATCACAAGCAGCTGCTTTCCCGCTTTGACCGGATCGTCTGTGTCTCCCAGGCGGCGACGGAAGCGTTTCAGCGGCTGAGCGGCCTGCCTGCGCAGTTGCACTACAACCCTATGGACAGCGACTATGTCCACAGGCTGGCCCGGGAACCGGTGGAACTGCCTGTGGATTTGCCCATTATGTGCGCGGTGGGCCGCCTGTCCCCGGAGAAGGGCTTTGAACGGCTGATTATCCTCCACAAGCGTTTGCTGGAGCAGGGAATCGCCCACCGCCTTGTGATCGTTGGCGACGGGCCGGATCGGGACTTTTTAAAGCGGTTGATCCGGGCCACCGGTACCCAGGATACCGTGTTCCTGGCGGGGTATCAGGAAAACCCCTACCCTTATATGGCGAAAAGCCGTTTTTTGGTAAACGCCTCCTTTACCGAAGGTCTTCCTGTGATCGCCATGGAAGGACTGTGCCTGGGGATCCCCATTGTGGCCCCTGTCCCTTCGGTGGCGGAAGCCTTCGGAGAGGAAACCTGCGGCCTGATTACTGAGAATGACAACGATAGTCTGGAAGCGGGGATCCGTAAAATGCTTACGGATCAAGCGTTCTACGCCCAGGTCAAGGCAGGGGCGGAAAGACGCAGCGGGTTTTTCAACGGAAGACGTATGGTTCGGGAAATAGAAGATCTGTTCTGCTCCCTTGCTTCCCAGAGGGGCCAGCTGTAAGAAGGAGACGATATGGCACAAATCAGCGTGATTGTAGCGGTGTATAAAATGGAGCAGTTTTTGCCCCGATGCATCCAGAGCATTCTGAACCAGACATTTTCGGATCTGGAGCTGATCCTGGTGGATGACGGAAGCCCGGATAACTGCGGAAGCATTTGCGATGATTATGCCCGGCGGGACAGCCGCGTTTCTGTGATCCATAAGGAAAATGCCGGCGTATGCGCTGCCAGAAACACGGGGCTGGACTGGGTATTTGAAAAAAGCCACAGCCGGTGGATCTTTTTCCACGATAACGATGACTGGATGCACCCGAACACCCTGGAGTGGATGCTTCAGGCGGCCGAGGAAACCAACACCCAAATCTGCGTCTGCGGCTACGCCCAGACCACAGGGGCGGATCCTGAGATTCGTCCGGAAACGTTAAAGCCGGTGCTTTGGACGCCAAAGGCATTTTATATGGAGCATTTTGTCAACGCTACGGTATGCTGGGGCAAGCTGTATGCCAAGGCATGCTTTGCGGGGCGGCGCTACCCGGAAGGGAAATACATGGAAGATGAGTTTTTGACCTACCGGCTCCTGTTTGCCCAGGAAAAGCTCTGCGTGATCCCCGCGCCGCTGTATGCCTATTTTGTAAATCCAACCGGGATCACCAAGCGCGCCTGGGTTCCCAAACGTCTGGACGCCTGGGAGGCTTATGAAGAACAGCTGGCTTTCTTCGAAGCTATGGGGGATGAAGAACTGCTCCACTTCCGTTACCGGGGATATTTGGATAATGCTATGGTCAATTGGGCAGCGGCAAAAGAAAGTATTGATGTACCGAACCGGAAAGCGATCCTGCGCAAGATGAAAAAGCAGATCCGCGGCCTGATCCGCCGGGCCTGGCGGGGCGGTCATATGGAATTCTGGATCGATTTTGATATCCTGTATGAATTCTATCCCTATTTCACCAGAGCCTTCCGGTTTTGGATAGAGATCCGTGAATGGTTTAGGAGAGATCATCATGGCTGACATCAGCGTAATTGTGCCGGTATATAAGGCGGAGGCTTATTTGCGCCGGTGTGTGGACAGCATCCTCGCCCAGAGCTATCAGGATTTGGAAGTGATTCTGGTGGAGGACGGCAGTCCCGACAACTGCGGGAAGATCTGCCGGGAATACGCCGCCAAGGATCCCAGGGTCACGGCGCTGCATCAGCAGAACCAGGGCCAGGCGGCAGCCCGGAACCGGGCCGTGGCCATAGCCAAAGGGGAATGGCTGTGCTTCGTGGACAGCGACGATGAAATTCACCCCCGGATGCTGGAGCTGCTGCACCGGGCCGCGGCGGAAAGCGGCGCGGCCATAAGCATGTGCCGGATGCTGGAGGCGGAAACCATGCCGGAGGACTTCCTCAGGCCGGCGACAGGGGACTATGAAGTCCTTGCCATGGACGAGGATACCCTGCTGGACTGCTTTGACCGGGGGGAATACCCCGGCTGGGTGGCCTGCGCCAAGCTGATCCGCCGTAAGATCGTGGAGGAAAAGCTGTTCACCGTCGGGCGGGTGTACGAAGACAACGAAGCGGTGTGCCACTGGATCCTAACGGCGGGGAAAATCGCCGCCCTTGGGGAAGAACTGTATTATTATCGAACCAATCCCCAAAGCACCACAAAAAAGACCTTCAGCCTGAAGCAGCTGGATTACCTGTGGGCATTGGAGCAGATCATCCGGTTTTACCATCAGAAGGGCTTGCGCCGCCTGGCGGGACGGTTTGCCGATCTGTACGTCCGGGAGGCGGCGGGCTTCTACCGAAGGGTCAGAAGCGAGCTGGAACGGCCGGATATTGCCAGGGGTATTCGCAGATCCGCCTGGGCCATGTTCCGGTCCGGCGGGATCTCCATGACCAAGGAACAGTTTGAGATCCTGCTGGACGCCACGCATCCAAACCTGATCCGGCTTTACTGGCCGCTGGAAGGGGCGGCGCGCACCCTGCGGGGGCAGGGCTTCCGGGCAGTGCTGAAAAAAGTGAGAAAGCAGCTGGGAAAGGAAGAACGCTATGATCCCTAAGATCATCCACTATTGCTGGTTCGGGGGCAAGCCCAAGCCGCCCCTGGCCCAGAAGTGTCTGCAAAGCTGGAGCCGATTCTGCCCGGACTATGAGATCATCGAGTGGAACGAGAATAACTTCGATCTTTCCGCGGCGCCGCTGTATGTCCGTCAGGCCTATGAAGCCAAGCGCTGGGCCTTTGTGACGGACTATGTCCGGCTGAAGGCGCTGACGGAGCTTGGCGGGGTATACCTGGACACCGATGTGGAGCTGCTGAAACCCTTGGACGGCTTCCTGCATCACCAGGCCTTTGCCGGTTTTGAAAGCTTGCAGGGCGTACAGACCGGCTTGCTGGCCTGTCAGAAAGGATTTCCCCTGTTTCAACGGTTTTTGGAGCATTACCATACAGCCAGCTTCCTTCGTTCCGACGGCACAGCGGATACCACCACCAATGTGGCGGTGCTCACTGCTCTGTGCCGGGAGCGGGGACTGCGCATGGACGATACTTATCAGGTGGTGGAGGGGTTGGCCGTCTATCCCCGGGAGGTGTTCTGTCCGGTGGATTATGATACGTTGAAGCTGAAAAAGACCCGCAAGACCGTTGTGATCCACTGGTTCTCCGGGAGCTGGCACACCGAGGAGGAGCTTCAGATCATGGCCCAAGAGAAGCGGCAGCTTCAGGAAGAAAAAAGAAGCAATATCCGATACCGCATAGGAACCACGCTTTTCGGTGAAGAAGGATATGAAAAGCTCAAAGAGTGGATCAGACGGGGATAAACAGAAGTACGGGAGGACAATATGGCTGCCATCAGTGTCATTGTTCCGGTATACAAGGTAGAAACGTATCTCCACCGGTGCGTGGACAGCATTCTCAACCAGAGCTTTCGGGACTTTGAACTAATCCTGGTGGACGACGGAAGCCCTGACAATTGCGGCAGGATCTGCGACGACTATGCCGGGCAGGATCACCGGATCCGGGTGATTCATCAGGAAAACGGCGGGCTTTCCGCCGCCCGAAACGCAGGGCTCGACTGGGTGTTCGCCCACAGCAAAAGCACCTGGCTGACCTTTGTGGACAGCGACGACTGGGTCTCGCCGGAGTATCTGCACCTGCTGTATCAGGCGGTACTGAACACCGGCTGCCGGATCAGTGCCTGCGGCTTGTTCCGTACGTCAGGGGAAGGACTGCCGGAGGCGCTTCGCCAGCAGCCGGAAAGGCTGGACGCCGAAGCCTACTATTGCAGCCCCTATATTCACGGCGGCGTAACGGCGGTGGCCTGTAGCAAGCTCTACCACCGCTCGCTGTTTCAGAACCTGCGCTTTCCTGTGGGGAAGCTCCATGAGGATGAACTGACCACCTATCTTGCGGTGTATCAGGCGGGAGCTGTGGCGGTGATCCAGGGGCAGCTGTATGCCTACTTCCAGAATCCTACAGGGATCATGCTGTCCCAGTGGAACCCTAAGCGCATGCATCTGCTGGAGGCCATGGAGCAGCAGATCGCCTATGCCAAGCAGCGGGGCTATCCGGGACTTCTGAGGAAAGCGTCGGAGCAGTACGTTTACTGCGCCTATGAGCAGCTGAACGCCGCGGCGGCACTGCCGGAGCAGCGGCGGTTTTGGGGCCTGCTGCGCAGGAAGCTGCGCAGAGCCCTGGCGTTGGGCAGAAAGCACCGGGCCTTTCCCTTCTCCTGGGATACTCTGTGGGCCTATGAACGGGCTTATCCCATGAAGCCCGTCTGGTGGCTGGCCCAGCGGATTAAGGAGACGCGGAGCAAGGGAGGAAGCTGATGAGGGATTTGATTTCGGTGATCGTGCCGGTTTACAACGTAGCGCCGTTCCTGCCCCAATGCCTGGACAGCATCCTGACCCAGGGCTACCGGGCGCTGGAGGTGCTCCTGATCGATGACGGCTCTCAGGACGGTTCCGGGGCCGTCTGCGACGAATATGCCCGGCGGGACAGCCGCGTCCGGGTGCTCCATCAGAAAAATGCCGGAGCGGGAGCGGCGAAAAACGCCGGTCTTCGGGCCGCTGCCGGGGAATATCTGAGCTTTGTGGACAGTGACGATTTTCTGGAACCCGGGGCCTACAGCAGTATGCTGCAGCTGATGAAAGAAGCACAGGCGGACGTGGCGCACTGCGCATTTCGGGATGTCTACAGGGATCGCACGGAGGATCAGATCTCCGGTCAGGGAAGGAAAATTCTGGATGCCCAGACCTATTTGCGCGGCTTCCTCAACGACTGGACTTGTCCGCTGCTGTGGAATAAGCTGTATCGGCGGCAGCTGTATCATGGCGTGTTCTTTCCTGAGGGAAGAAAGATCGACGACGAGTTCTTTACCTACCGGGCATTTCTGAAGGAATGCAGGGTGGTGCGGGACGACCGGATCGTATATAACTACCGCAAGCGGGCATCCAGCGCCATGGGCGATTACAACGCCGCCGGACGACGGCTGATGGACGCCCTGGACGCCATTGTCCAGCGGCGGGAGGAAACACTGCCGGTCTACCCCCAGCTGCGCAAAGCGCTGGACGAGAACTATCTGGATGCCGTTTGGTATCTGTCGGGGAATTTCGGTTGCACCGAGGACATGATCCGGATGCTGAAGGGTCATCTGAAAGATTACCTGAGAACCCCGGGAAACACCTTCCCACCCAGACACCTTTGGGCCAAACTGGCAGGACTGTTCTTCGCGGATCCGAAGAAACGAGCGGCTGCGTGTGAAGCGGTACGCCGGACACTGGATCAAAGCGACTACTTTTGAAGGGGATATTCCATGGCGCCTTTGGAGAGCGGCCCGTTGACGAAAAGCAGATGCGTCCCGGATGAAAAAAGCCTTGTTTTCAGCGGAATTCTGCTGAAAACAAGGCTTTTTTCCTGCTCTGCTTTATTCGGACAGCTTGACGACGCAAATGTCTCCGATTATTTTTATGCAGCCGTAATAAGGATAGACTGCCATTTGGGCGAATTCTTCGCCGGCCCGGATCCGGGAGATTTCTTCCTGGGAGGCAAAGGGAACAGACAGCCCAAGATAATACTCCAGAAAGTAGTTGTTGGAATAGGTATCCGGAGAAAAGCCTTTGATACCGGTGATAGTATCTGTAAATGGCAGATGCTCGCTGTAAAACGCAGGCTCCCGATAGTCTCCGATCACGGCCAGCTTGGTCGTTTCGTCAAAATGGGGCGTCTGCTCCAGCTGGGCAAGCAGAGCTGTGTAGAAGGCCATGGAATTCTCATAGCGCAGATGGAGGTTGAGGAAAGCGGCGTTGGCGATGTATAGGTTGATCGCAACAATCACCGCAAGGAGCAGGGTAAGCCCGTGCAGAGCGCCTTGTCGGAGCCAGCGGAACAGCCTTCCTTGGGGAAAAAGCGGAAGACAGACCTGAGCCAGCACCGCCGCGAGGATATACACCGCCACAAAGCCATAAAGCATCAACGTGTGAATGGCGTCCGGACTGGATAGCAGATACATGCAATTGATGCACAAGGGAAGCAAAGCGACCAAAGCGGCCAGCAAAGCGTACCGCCCGGCCTCGGCTGTTTGCCGGCTGATTCCCCACAGGAGAAAGAGAAGGGCACAGCAGATCAGCAAAAGGAAATGGCTCCAACAGGAAAGGTCTGTAGGGATCAATCCATGCAAGCCGCTCCGGAGGGACTCAAAAAACGCGTTGTAGGCTAAGAGAATGCTACGGACAATGGAGGACAGGTCAAGGCGAAGTCTGGTACTGGCATATTCATTGAGCTGCACCTGCAGAAGCCAGTTGAAACAGAGGGTGGCGGCATAGTAAAGCCCCAGGCAAACCACCAGAAAGCCCAGGCAGAAAAAGCCGCGCCGGATGACCGCTGCAGTCTTTTCCCCATGGAGCAGCTGGGTGATGAGCAGCAACACAAGCAGACTGGCGGTGACGGAAATATAGGGCTGATAGATGCTCAGGGACGCGATGCAGCAGACGGCTCCCGGAAGGGTATATTTCAGGAAGCGCTGAATCAATCGGCTGCGGCTGAACGCCGGATCATTTCCCCCATCCCCGCGGCTGAAAAAGCGGGATATCCATACAGGCTGCTTTCTCCTTTTGAAGGTTTGGCTGTGACAAGATATCTCGGCGTCAGCGCCTGCCGCTTTCATCCGAGGTTCTTTAAGCTGCGCCAGCTGTACGAACCGAACGGCCAGAACCGACAGCAAAAAGGCAAGCATGTACGGGGCGGCGGTGAACATGTACCCCATTGTGCCGATCAAAGAGGGGAATACCATGACGGTTCCTGCCAGGAGAACCTGCAGCAGCTTGTTTTCAATGGAGAAGATGCGCAGCATCACGCAGATGGCCGTACTGACCAGCAGGATCGCCATCACGCCATAGATCCAGGGCATGGAAACATTGGGGAAAATGCTGTCCAACAAGCCCAGTCCCCAGCGCCCGGAGGAGACAGTGGCCCCCTTGGTAAACAGGCAGCCCGTCTCGTCATGATTGATCAGCTTATTTGTAAAGGCGAACATATAGGCACCGAAGCCGGTAAGCAGCGAAGCGGCGAAGGCGACCCGATATTCGGCAAGTCTGCTTCCCAGCCACCTTGCTCCGCGTTCCCAGAGCAGAGGCTGGCTTTGACCTGATTGTGTCATCTGCGAATCTCCTTGTCAATGAAATTGCTCTGAAGCCATTTTACTGATTCCGCCCAGAGAAGTCAATAGACAATGTACACGGCAAGACGGCCGCGGCTTTTCGGAAGCGCAAAAGAAATTCTTGCATTTACGGTGGATTTCGAATATAATAAAATGAATTATCCTATTTTGATATGAGGTTATGCCGTGTATCTGAAATCATTGGAATTGCAGGGCTTTAAGTCCTTTCCCGATAAAACGCTGATCCGTTTCGGCGACGACATCACTGCCATCGTCGGGCCCAACGGTTCCGGAAAATCCAACATTTCCGACGCCATCCTCTGGGTCATGGGAGAGCAAAGCTCCAAGACCCTCCGGGGGGCGAAAATGGAGGATGTGATCTTCGGCGGCACCCAGAAGCGGCCCGCGGTGGGCTTCGCCGAGGCGACTCTGACGCTGGACAACTCCGACCGGGCCTTGGCTTACGATGCCGACGAGGTTATGGTTACCCGGCGGTATTACCGCTCCGGGGACAGTGAGTACTACATCAACAAGCAATCCGCCCGGCTGCGGGATATCAACGAAATGTTTATGGACACCGGCCTGGGCCGGGAGGGGTACTCCAACATCGGCCAGGGCCGTATCGACGAGATTCTCTCCCTGAAAAGCGCCGACCGCCGGGAGATCTTTGAGGAAGCGGCAGGTATCTCCAAATACCGCCACCGCAAGGAGGAGACGGAGCGCAAACTGGCCCACACCGAGGAAAATCTGCTGCGCATCGCTGACAAGGTCTCCGAGCTGGAGCTGCAGCTGGAGCCGCTGAAGCTTCAGTCGGAGAAGGCAAAGCAATATTTGGAGCTGAAGGACGAACTCAAGGGTGTGGAAGTGGCCGTATGGCTGGATACCCTGGATAAGCTCTCCGCCGCCGCCCAAAAGGCCCAGGAGGATTATGCCTCGGCGTCCTTCGTTTTGCAGCAGGCCCACGACGAGTTGGATGCGCTGTACCGGCAGACGGAGGAGCTGGGTCAGGCCCTGCGCCAGCGGGACGGGGAACTGGAAACCGTCCGGCTGAAGGTGAACATGCTCTCCGGTACCCACCAGCAGCTGGACGGACAGATGGCGGTGCTCCGGGGCAATGTGGACAACAACCGGGCCAACCTGGCCCGGATCGAAGAAGAACTGAAGGGCCAGGAGGACCGCAGCGGCGGCGTGTCCGCCCAGATCCGCCAGACCCGGGAACGGATTGAGCAGATCGAAGAAGCGTTGACCGGCAAGCGCCGGGAGCTGGAGGCCCACCAGCAGCGGCTGGCGGCCATGACCGCCAATGCCCAGGGCATCACCCGGCAGTTTTTGGAGCTGCGGGGGAAGGAATCCGATTTGGCGGCGGACATTGCCGGCCGTCAGGCGGATGTCCGGGGCCTGGAGGAAAGCATGATCCAGACCCGTGCCAGGCTGGAAGAACTGGATGGCGACCTGTCCTCCGGCGCGGCCCGCCGCCATGAGGCCCAAACCAATCTGGACAATTGCCGCCGGGAGCTGGAAAGCGCCCGGGAGGATGTGGCCGGGGCGAACAATTCCATCGCCGGATATACCCTGCGGCAGAACGCCCGGGAGAAGCGCCGGGACGAGCTGCAGCAGACCCTTCGGGAGCTGACAGCCCGATTGGACGGCGTCACGGCCAAGCTGCGGGTGTTCCGGGCCATGGAGCGGGACTTTGACAGCTACAACAAAGCGGTAAAAATGGTGATGCAGGAGGCCCAGCGGGGAGCTTTGCGGAACATCCACGGCCCGGTTTCCCGTCTGATCCGCACCGAGGACAGCTACGCGATGGCTATTGAGATCGCCCTGGGCGTCGCCATGCAGCAGATCGTGGTGGACAGCGAAGCGGACGGCAAGGCTGCCATCTCCTACCTGAAGCGCACCGGGGGCGGCCGGGCTACCTTCCTGCCGCTGACCGCCATTCAGGGCAAGAGCCTGCAGGAAACCGGCCTGGAGACTTGCCGGGGCTTTGTGGGCATCGCTTCCCGCCTGGTGACGGCGGAGCCGAAGTACCGCCAGATTGTGGACAATCTGCTGGCAAGAACGGTAATCGTCCGGGATATGGACGCTGCCATTGCTATGTCTCAGAAATACCGGGGGCGGTTCAAGATCGTCACCCTGGACGGCCAGGTGATGAACCCCGGCGGTTCCATGACCGGCGGTTCTGTCAACAAAGACGCGGGCATCCTCTCCCGGGCCAACGAGCTGGAGAAGCTTGCCGCCCAGGAAAAGCAGCTGACCCAGGATCAGATGGTAACGGAAGCGGAGCTTCAGGAGGCCCAGCGCCAGTTTGACCAGGTTGCCTTCCAGATGAATACCGCCCGAGATCAGCTCCGGGAGGCGGAGGATCGGGTGCTGCGGCTGCAAGGTCAGGAGAAGCAGCATGAGATCCTTCTGGGCGCCATTTTGGAGGCGGAGGCCTCCGCCAAGCGGGAGCGGGACGCCTTGAATGAGCGAAGCCGCACCGACCGGGAGCGCTACGCCGCCCAGCAGGCCAAGATCCAGGTCTACACCCAGCAGCTGCTGGAGGCCAGGCAGACCCTGGCCCAGCTGGAGGGCAGCCAGACCGAGGCGGCGGAGGAAACCAATGCCATCACCGAAACCATGACCGCTCTGCGCACCGAGGAAGCGGCCCTGGACGCCGAGCGAACCACGGCCCTGGCCCATATCCAGGATCTGCAAAGCCTCTGCGCCGCCATGGAAGGCGACCGGGAGAAGAAGCTGGCCCTGATGGATACCATTCAGGCGGAATCCGCCCGGCTGGAGGAGGAGATCG
The DNA here is from genome assembly GCA_944385545.1 of uncultured Oscillospiraceae bacterium. Lineage (GTDB taxonomy): Bacteria > Bacillota > Clostridia > Oscillospirales > Oscillospiraceae > Faecousia. The sequence continues at coordinate 89,123 of CALWXQ010000001.1, forward strand.
CCGGACTGAAGGTTCGCCAGCAGGAAAACGACGCCCAAAGCGCCCAGATGAACCAGCAGCTGAAAAAGACCATGACGGAGCGCTCCCAGGCGGAAGCGGCCAAGACCCGCTGCGAACGGGAGGCCCAGGAGAAGAACAAGGACATTCTGAACATGGAGCGGGCCTGCGCCCTGCTGGAGCAGAAGAAGGTCACCTCCGCCATGGAGGAGCGGCAGATCATCGATAAGCTCTGGGATACCTACGGCCTGACCCCCGGCACCGCGGCGGAGCATCGGGGCCAGATCGAAAACGTGGCCTCCGGCAACCGCCGCAGCGCCGAGCTGAAGCGGAAGATCGCCGCCCTGGGTACCCCCAACCTGGGAGCCATTGAGGAATACGCCCGGGTGAATGAACGCTACAGCTATCTGGCAGGCCAGCGGGACGATGTTCTGGGAGCCAAGCGGGAGCTGGAGAGCGTGATCCGGGACATCGTCAAGGAAATGACCACCATTTTCGTGACGGAATTCGGAAAGATCGACCACTATTTCGGTCAGACCTTTGAAGAAATGTTCGGCGGCGGCAAGGGCCAGCTGATCCTGGAGGATCCGGAGAATCCCCTGACCTGCGGCATTGAGATCCGGGTTCAGCCTCCGGGAAAGCAGGTTAAGACCATCACCTTGCTGTCCGGCGGCGAGAAAGCCTTTGTGGCAACGGCGCTGTACTTTGCCATATTGAAGGTGCGGCCTACGCCCTTTTGTCTGCTGGACGAGATTGACGCGGCCCTGGATGACCGGAACGTGGAGCGCTTTGCCAGCTATCTGCACAATCTGGCCAGACAGACTCAGTTTATTGTCATTACCCACCGCCGGGGTACCATGGAGGCGGCGGATGTGCTCTACGGCGTGACCATGCAGGAGCAGGGCGTCAGCAAGCTGCTGCGGCTGGATCTGAACCAGATGGAGCAGTACCTGGGCCTTGTGGAATAAAGGGAATCTGTGAAGCAACGGGCTGCGGCTTATGCCGAAGGCTTTCGGCGTCCGCTCCCGCCGCGTTCATCAAAGGCGAAAATGGATAGAAATTGCCCCTTGGGGCAAAGGATACAGGGAAGGAAATGTACATGGGTTTTTTTGACAAAATCAAGGCTGGTCTGACCAAGACCAGGGACGCGCTGAACAGCACCCTGGGCAGCGTGTTCACCGGCTTTTCGGAAATCGACGATGACTTTTATGACGAGCTGGAGGAGAGCCTGATTCTGGCGGATCTGGGTGTGGAGACCTCCACCAAGGCTGTGGAACGGCTGCGTAAGGCGGTGCGGGAGCAGCACCTGAAGACCCCCGAGGAAGCGAAAACCGCGCTGAAGGAGATCCTGACGGATATGCTCAATGTAGGCGATACCGCTCTGAATCTCGCCACCACCCCCTCGGTGATCCTGGTGATCGGGGTTAACGGCGTGGGTAAGACCACCACCATCGGCAAGCTGGCAAAGCAGCTGACCGATCAGGGGAAGAAGGTGCTGATGGTGGCAGGCGATACCTTCCGGGCTGCCGCCGCGGATCAGCTGGAAATCTGGGCAGGCCGGAGCGGCGCTGCCATCGTCCGTCAGCATGAGGGCGCGGATCCGGCTTCGGTGGTCTATGACGGCATCCAGGCCGCCAAGGCAAGAAATGTGGATGTGATCCTCATCGACACCGCCGGACGGCTCCACAACAAGACCAATCTGATGAACGAGCTGAATAAGATCAGCCGCATCGTGGAGCGGGAGCTGCCCCAGGCAGCTAAGGAGGTGCTGCTGGTGCTGGACGGAACCACCGGCCAGAACGGTCTGGTTCAGGCCAGACAGTTTAAGGAGATTGCCGGCGTCACCGCCATTGCCCTGACCAAGCTGGACGGAACCGCCAAGGGCGGCATCGTCATTGCCGTGGCGGACGCTTTGCAGATTCCGGTGAAGTTCGTCGGCGTGGGAGAGCAGGCGGACGATCTGATGGGCTTTGTAGCCAGAGATTTTGTGGAGGCATTGATTTAAAGAATGAAAGTTGTACTTGCCAGTAAAAATAAACACAAGCTTCAGGAGATCAGCAAGATTACCCAGAAGTTTGATATCCAGCTGGTGCTGGAGTCGGAGCTGGGGATCGATATCGACGTGGAGGAAACCGGAACAACCTTTGAGGAAAATTCCTTCCTCAAGGCCAACGCAGTGATGCAGGCCACGGGACTGCCGGCCTTGGCCGACGATTCCGGCATTGCGGTGGACGCCCTCAACGGCGAGCCGGGGATCTACTCCGCCCGGTACGGCTTTGACGATTCTCTGGACGATTGGGGCAGGCTCCTACTGCTGCTGAAAAATACGGAGCATGTCCCCGACGGCCATCGTCAGGCCCAGTTCGTTTGCGTCATCACCTTGGTGACACCCCAGGGCCAGGTGATCCAGGCCAGAGGCGAGATTCACGGCCAGCTGCTTCGGGCGCCCGCCGGCACCGGCGGCTTCGGCTATGATCCCATTTTCTACTATCCGCCCTATGGCAAGACCTTGGCGGAGGTATCGGCGGAGGAAAAGAATCAGGTTTCCCATCGGGCGAATGCCCTGAGAGCGTTTTACGAAAAAATGAAGGAGGCAGGATATGCTGACAAGTAAAGAGCGGGCGGCGCTGCGTTCCCAGTCCAATAACCTGGAAACCACATTGATGGTGGGCAAGGACGGCGTTACCCAGGCGGTGATCGACGAAGCGGATAGACTTCTTACCGCCCGGGAGCTGGTGAAGGGCAAGGTGCTGGAGACGGCGCTGATGAGCCCCCGGGAGGTCAGCGATGCCATTTGCCAGGCCACCGGCGCTCAGGGGATTTCCTGCGTAGGCGCCAAGTTCGTTATCTGGCGCTTCAGCGAAAAGTGTCAAGAGGCCCGGAACCAGACCGGCCGGGCCAAGCGCAAAGAGGTTCCCAAGAGCAAAGCCGATCCCGTGGGCAAGGGGATCCGGGCCAGACGGGCGGCTGCCCAGAAGGTGCGGGAGCAGCGCAACCAGTACTTCCGGGAGAAGGCCATTGAGCGGGCCATTGAACGGGATCGGGAGAGACAGCTTCGGGAGCAGAAATGAATTCGCTTAGGGCGGCGGTTTGCTGACAAAACAGATACAGCGCCGTTTCCCTTGATGGAAATCTGCAAGGAGGGCGCGTATGGAACGAATCGGCATTTTCGGCGGGACATTTAACCCACCCCACATCGGGCATATCCAGGCGGCGAAGCAGGCAATGGCAGCTCTGAAGCTGGACAGGCTCATCCTGATCCCGGACAACATGGCGCCCCACAAGGCGCTGCCGCCCAATTCCCCCACCGGCTGGCAGCGGCTGGACATGCTGCGCCTGGCGGTGCAGGATTGCCCCGGGATCCAGGTCTCGGATCTGGAACTGCGGCGGGAAGGGGTCAGCTACACTGTGGATACCATTGCCCAGCTGCGGCAGCTGCATCCGAAAGCGAAGCTGTATTTGCTCATGGGGACGGACATGTTCCTGTGCTTCCAAAACTGGTACCATTGGAAGCAGATCCTGGAGGATGTGACCCTGGGGGTTTTCTGCCGGGGTGCGTCCCACGAGCCTGCCGCCCTGGAACAGAAACAGACGGAGCTGAAAAAACTGGGGGCCAAGGTGGAGCTGGTGGAAAATGAGGTGGTGAGCATCTCCTCCACCCAAATGCGCCGTCTGCTGGCCTTCCACTGCGCCGAGATCTTCCTGCCCCAAGGGGTGGGGGACTATATCAGCCGAAACGGTCTGTACGATGTAAACGCCCATTGGAAGCAGCTGCCCATGGAACAGCTGGAGCAGGTGGTGGTGCGTCTGCTGAACCCCAACCGGGTGGCCCATGTGCTGGGCTGCCGGGATACGGCGGTGGAGCTGGCAAAGCACTGGGGAGCCAACACCACCGACGCCGCCCGGGCGGGCATCCTCCACGACATTACCAAGGCATTGGACGGCCCCCTGCAATTGACATTGTGCGCGGCCCATGGTACAATACTCAATGATTTTTCCAGAAAATACCCCAAAACTCTCCATGCCCTCACCGGCGCCCTGGTAGCGGAGCGGATCTTTGGGGAGAATGAAGCGGTGGTATCCGCCATCCGCTACCACACCACCGGGAAGGCGGCGATGAATCTGCTGGAAACCATCATCTATGTGGCGGATTACATGGAGCCGAACCGGAACTTCCCCGGGGTGGAAAAGCTCCGCCATCTGGCCTATACCGACCTCCAGAGCGCTCTGCGGCTGGGGCTTGAAATGACCATGGAGCATTTGAAGCGGCAGGGCAACGCCCTGTCTCCGGAATCCAAAGAAGCGCTGGCCTACCTGAGCAGTCATCAGACGCCGGTTTAGAGTACTTTATAGAAAGGATAGAAAGGACGAGGTTATGTTAACACCGAAACAAATCGCTTACGAAGTGACCAAGGCGTTGGATGCCAAAAAGGGCCTGGATATCAAGCTGCTGAAGATCGATCAGGTCAGCTCTCTGGCGGATTACTTTCTGATCTGCACCGGCACCTCCAATACCCATGTCAAGACCCTTTGCGACTATGCTGAGTATACCCTGGAGAACCTGGGTGAGCACATGCTGGGCCGGGAAGGCCACCGGGGCAATTCCTGGGAGCTGCTGGACTATGGCAGCATTGTGATCCATGTCTTTACTGAGGACGCCCGGAAGTTCTATGATCTGGAACGGCTGTGGGCCGACGCGGAAGCCGTTGACTTAGAGAACCTCTGAATCAATCATCTGTGGCTTACGCCTAAATCTTTTGCCCCATCCGCGCATCCGCGGAAGCAGGGCGAACCATTGCGATTACGAGGTGTTTGTAATGAATTACGATTACTCCGCCATTGAGGCAAAATGGCACAAATACTGGGAGGAAAACAATACCTTTGCCACGGACGTGTGGGATTTTTCCAAGCCGAAATACTATGTGCTGGACATGTTCCCGTACCCTTCCGGCGTAGGTCTCCACGCCGGCCATCCCGAGGGCTACACCGCCACTGACATCGTCTCCCGGATGAAACGGATGCAGGGCTACAATGTGCTGCATCCCATGGGCTACGATTCCTTCGGCCTGCCCGCGGAGCAGTACGCTGTTTCCACCGGCAACCATCCCAACGGCTTTACCCAGGAGAACATCCAAACCTTCTCCAGCCAGCTCAAGGAGCTGGGCTTTGACTACGACTGGTCCAAGGTCATCGCCACCTCTGACCCGGAGTTTTACAAGTGGACACAGTGGATTTTCAAGAAGCTGTGGGAGGCGGGCTATGCCAAGCGCATTGAAATGCCGGTGAACTGGTGCGAGGAGCTGGGTACCGTCCTGAGCAACGACGAGGTCATTGACGGCAAGTCCGAGCGGGGCGGCTATCCTGTGGTGAAGAAGAACATGATGCAATGGGTCATCGATCAGCCTGCCTTTGCCGAGAAGCTGCTGGAAGGCCTGGAGGAAGTGGACTGGCCGGAGTCCACCAAGGAGATCCAACGCAACTGGATCGGCAAGTCCACCGGTGTGGAGGTGGACTTCCAACTGGTGGGCGGCGGTGAATTCTCCATCTACACCACCTGTATCGAAACCATTTACGGCATCACCTTCATGGTGCTGGCGCCTGACGGCAAGATCGTCCAGTCCCTCATGGATCGCGTGGAGAACAAGGAAGAAGTACAGGCGTATATCGACGAGACCGTTAAAAAAAGCGACATGGATCGCACCGAGCTGAACAAGACCAAGTCCGGCTGCCGCCTCCAGGGCGTATACGCCATCAACCCTGCCAACGGCAAGCAGGTGCCGGTATTTATCGGCGACTTCGTGCTGGCAAACTACGGCACCGGCGCTGTTATGGCGGTTCCCAGCCACGATCAGCGTGACTTTGAGTACGCCGTTGCCCACGATATTCCCATGCTCCAGGTCATCGACGGCCGGGACGTCAGCGAAGCTGCCTTTGAGAAGCAGGATTATCTGGGCAAGGGCTGCAAGCTGATCAACTCCCAGGAGTTCACCGGCCTGACGGTGGAGGAGGCCAAGGAGGCCATCACCTGTAAGCTGGAGAAGGCCGGGGTTGCCAGAAGAAAGAACAACTACCATTTCCGGGAGTGGATCTTCGCCCGCCAGCGTTACTGGGGCGAACCGGTACCCTGCGTCTATACCGACAGCGGCGAGACGGTGTTTCTGCCGGATGAGGAACTGCCCCTGATCCTGCCGGAGCTGGAGGATTACAAGGGCCGCAACGGCCAGGCGCCTCTGGAAAATGCCACCGAGTGGAAGCGCTATGAGGCCAACGGCATCAAGGGCGTCCGGGAAACCTCCACCATGCCCGGCAGCGCCGGATCTTCCTGGTACTACATGCGCTACATCGATCCCAAAAACGACAAGGTCTTCTGCGACCCGGTGCTGCTGAAGCATTGGATGCCTGTGGATCTGTATGTGGGCGGCCCGGAGCACGCTGTGGGCCACCTGATGTACTCCCGGATCTGGAACCGCTTCCTGTATGACCAGGGGCTGTCTCCTGTGAAGGAGCCGTTTCAGAAGCTGGTGCACCAGGGCATGATCCTGGGTGAGAACGGCATCAAAATGGGCAAGCGGTATCCGGAATACGTGGTCAATCCCAGCGACATCGTCCGGGATTACGGCGCGGATACCCTGCGGCTGTACGAGATGTTCATGGGCCCCTTGGAGGTGTCCAAGCCCTGGAGCGCCACCGGCGTTGCCGGCGCCAAGAAGTTCATCAACCGTGTGTGGAACTTCTTCAGCCAGACCGACAACATTACCGAGACCGACGACGGCAAGCTGACCAAGATCTACCACCAGACCGTGAAGAAGGTCACCTCTGACTTTGAGAGCCTGGGCTTCAATACCGCCATTGCTCAGATGATGGTGTTTGTCAACGAGGTGTACAAAAACGGCTCCTGCCCCAGGGCCTATGCCGAGGGCTTTATCAAGATGATTTCCTGCGTTATTCCCCATGTGGGCGAGGAGCTGTGGCAGATTCTGGGCCATGACAAGACCATTGCCTACGAACCCTGGCCTGTTTACGAGGAGGAAAAGTGCAAGGAAAGCCAAATCACCTTCGCGGTGCAGGTCAACGGAAAGCTGCGCGGCACCGTAGTGATGGCTGCCGACCTGGACGACGAGACGGTGCTGGCCAATGTGCTGGCCAACGAGAAGATCCAGGCCTTCCTGCTCAAAAACGGCGGCCAGATCCGCAAGACCATTGTGGTCAAGAACAAGCTGGTGAACCTCATCGTCAAGTAACCAAAATTCCTGCCTGCCCGAAAACCGGACAGGCAGGAAATCAGATTTTTTGTAATTTTAACGAAATCTTCCTTGACAATTGGGGAAAAGGCGTATATAATATTCAAGCCTAGTGTTAGGCCCTGAAAGCATCCAGGATCTAGCCGGATGCCATCGGAGGGAGGGAAAACCATGTCTGAAATTCGCGTCAAGGAGAACGAGTCTCTGGAAAGCGCTCTGCGTCGTTTCAAGCGCAGCTGTGCCAAGGAGGGCGTAATCGCCGAAGTCAAGAAGCGCGAACACTATGTCAGCCCCAGTCTGAAGCGGAAGCAGAAGTCTGAAGCTGCCCGGAAGAACAAGAGAAAGTTCTATTAATATCCCTCTTGACAAGTGTTCCAAACCGCTCTGCGTAAGCAGGGCGGTTTTTTTACCCTTCCGCCAGGGCGCTGCCCAGCTCCTGGTACAGGCCGAAGCACCGGGTCACCCCCAGTTCTTCCGCCCGGGACAGAAGCCTGACCAGGTCTTCCGGGGTTCGCCACAGGGTAAACACTGCCGCGTCCGGTTCCAGCTCCGCGCGGTAATGGCACAGAAGAGCTTCTTCCGGGAATCCGTCCTCCGGGCAGGCATCCCGGGGCAGGGGACGAACCGCCGCCCCGGCTTCGGTCAGGCGGATGGTCTGTGCCTCCAGGGCCGTCTCCAGCCAAATCTCCCGGCCCTGCCAGGGCGCCAGGTGGTCTTCCAGGGAGATGTGGCAGGGCGCCGGAGGCAGGAGCACCGGGCAGGACAGCTCCCGGGCGTAGAGGGAGGACACCCCCACCGGGCAGGGCATACGCTGGGTCAGGACAGCTGCCAGGGCGGCAGTTTCCTCACAGCCGGGACGCTGCAAATCCAGCAAGACGGCGTCGGCTTTCAGCGCCTGGACGCAGGCGGTGAGCTGAGCGGCGATCCGCTCCGGGTCATGGCCGGCGATGGGAGTCACATCGTCCAGAATGATCGCCGAACCGGGAGGGAGCCGCTTGGGCAGATTGGAGGCGTGGGTGCAGTAGGGAGAAAAATGGCAGCCCAACCAGGCGATATTAGGCGGAAGATGGGGATTTGCCCGGATCTCCGAGGGCGTCATGGCAAGATAATGGCGAATCGCCATGGACAAATCCTCCTTCCCATGGTATAATGAAGCAGCCGTGGGCTGTCCGCTGCCAAGCGGGTAGCTTCGTCTATCCACACTCTATGAAGGAACGGAGAACGTTATGCCCTTTTCTGCCCTGCCTCGGATCATTGCCAGGCGTTTGACGGATATCACCCCGGAGCTGCTTCGGGAGCATGGGATCCGGCTGCTGATGCTGGATTTTGACAATACCATCGTACCGTATACCACCGACTGTCCCACGCCGGAGATGGAGCGCTGGCTGATCCAAATGAACGCTACAGACATTCAGCTGTGCGTCGTATCCAACAGTCACCGGGATCGGGTGCCGGAATTCTGCCGCAAGTACGGTCTGGACTGCATCACCCATGCCCGGAAGCCCTTTTCCAAGGGGATCCGGGAATGCCTGAGCCGTTACGGGATACCCGGATCTCAGGCGGCTCTGGTGGGCGACCAGATCTACACCGATACCCTGGGGGCCAACGGCGCCGGGGTCATGCCCATCCTGGTGGATGCCATTGACAATCACAATTTCTGGCTGAAGGCGCGGCATGTGCTGGAAATGCCCTTTCTTTTCGCCGCGAGAAAACGGAGGATTCAAGAATGAAAAATCTGGAAAAATATCTGTCCATTCTGGACGAGCAGGTGGATGGTCTGCTGCTCACTTCCCGCTACAGCCGCCATTACGGGGCGGAATTTGACATTGCCGAAGGCGTGGCCATCGTCACAAAGGGCGGTTGCCGCTACTTTACCGACAGCCGCTACATCGAGTCCGCGGAGAATCATATCAAAGACTTCGCTGTTCTCATGGTGGATCGGGAGAATTCCTACACCAAGCGGCTCAACGACGCCATTGCCGACTTCGGCGTCACCACCTTGGGGTATGAGGAAGACTACCTGACTGCGGCGGAGCTTATGCGCTACGAAAAGAGCCTGAACGCCAGACTGGTTCCGTATCATAAGGCCATCAGCGCCTTCCGGGCGCGGAAGGAGGATTGGGAGCTTACGCTGATGCGCAAGGCCCAGGCCATCACCGACAAGGCCTTTTCCCAGGTTCTGGAGCGGATCCGGGTGGGAATGACGGAGCTGGAGCTTCAGGCGGAGCTGATCTACTGCCTGTATCGGAACGGCGCTACCGGCCTGGCCTTCGACCCCATCGTGGTTTCCGGGCCAAACACCAGTCTGCCCCATGGCGTGGCGGGGGAGCGGCGGATCCAGGCCGGGGATTTCATCACCATGGACTTCGGCGCGTCCTATATGGGCTACTGCTCCGATATGACCCGCACCGTTGCGGTGGGCCACGCCACGGAGGAAATGCGCCGGGTCTATGAAACGGTGCTCAATGCCCAGCTGACGGCCCTGGCGATCACCAAGGCGGGGGTCCCCGGTCAGGACATTGACGCCGCCGCCCGGAAGGTCATTGCCGACGCCGGTTACGGGGCTTACTTCGGCCACGGCTACGGCCACAGCCTGGGCCTGGAGATCCACGAATCCCCCAGTCCCAACGCGTCCAACCAAGAGCCTATGCCTGTGGGCGCGGTCTGCTCCGCGGAACCGGGGATCTATCTGCCCGGAAAATTCGGCGTGCGGATCGAGGATGTGACCATTTTGCGGGAAGACGGCTGTGAGAATATTACCCAAAGCCCCAAGACTTTGATAATTGTGTGAAAAATTTCCCGCTGCCTCTTGCATAATTTCGGATTTTGCGATAGAATATATGAGCTAGAGTTATGCCATACATTTTTCTCCCCAGGGAGGATAGCTTAGGAGGACAAATAGAATGATTTCTGCAGGTGAATTTAGAAACGGCATTACCTTCGATATGGACGGTAAGGTCATGCAGGTTATCGAATTCCAGCACGTTAAGCCCGGCAAAGGCGCTGCCTTTGTCCGTGTGAAGATGAAGAACGTCATCACCGGCGGTGTGACCGAGACCAGCTTCAACCCCACCGCGAAGTTCCCCACCGCCTTTGTTGAGCGCAAGAAGATGGAGTATTCCTACAACGACGGCTCCCTGTACTACTTCATGGATCAGGATACCTATGAGCTGGAACCCATCGACGCTTCCGCTTTGGACGATTCGTTTAAGTTTGTCAAGGAGAACGACATCTGCACCATTATGAGCTACAAGGGCAAGGTCTTCGGTGTGGAAGTTCCCAACTTTGTTGACCTGGTGGTTACGGAGACGGAGCCTGGCTTTGCCGGCAATACCGCTACCAACGTTACCAAGCCCGCCACGGTGGAGACCGGAGCTGAGGTGAAGGTTCCCCTGTTCATCAACGAGGGCGACAAGATCCAGATCGATACCCGTACCGGCGAGTACCTGGGCCGTTCCAAGGTATAAGCCAGCCTGAAAAGGAGACTTGCTATGACGATTTCTGAAAAGTCCGCCTACCTGAAGGGCCTGATGGAGGGCATGTCCCTGAACACGGAGTCCAATGAGGGCAAGATGATCGCCGCCATTGTGGATCTGCTGGGGGACATGGCCAAGCGGGTCACAGATATCGAGGAGACCACCATCGCCATCTCCGACGAGCTGGACGAGATCGAGGAGGATCTGGACGCCATCGAGGACTTCATCATGGACGAAGAAGACGACTATGATGACTACGATGACGACGGCGATGACGCCTGGGACGAGGAGGAGCCGGAAGAAGGCTTTGACTTCGGCGACGAGGACACCACCATCTACGAGGTGGAGTGTGCCTGCGGCAACATCATCGACTTTGACGAGGAGACCCTGGAAAAGGGAAGCATCGTATGCCCCAACTGCGGAGAGACTCTGGAATTCTCCCTGGAGGATGACGACGATCAGGACTAATCCCGGATCGCGGTAGAATGAAACGGCAGGTGCGTGCGCCTGCCGTTTTTTTACGGATCCGAACATGGTATAAACCCCCGTCCTTCCGGGAAAACTCCCGGTAAGGAGGCGGTAAATTATGGTAAAAGGCATTTCCAGACAGGTCATTGTGGTTCAGGCTCCGGAGCCGAAGCTGTTCGAACAGGCTATCTTCATTCTCAAAGACGACGCGGTGCGCGACGGCGTCACCGACGAGGCGCTGATGCGGGAGGCCCAGCTGGCCATCCGGGACGCGGAGAAGCCAGGCAAAAGACGGGGCTTTTACCTCTACGGCGCCGTGTGGGCGGCCATGGGCTCCCTGGCCACGGGCTTTGTGTGGCTGCTGACCTTGCTGCTGTAAGCACACAACCCAATCTTCCGGAAAAGAGAGAAATCCATGGAAATCGGAAATCTGACAATTGAAAATCCTCTGTTCCTGGCGCCTATGGCCGGGGTATCCGACTGGGCCTTCCGCACCATCTGCGTCGGCCTGGGGGCCAATGTGACGGTGACGGAAATGGTGTCCTCCCGGGCTTTGGTGTACCGGGACAAAAAGAGCGCCAAGCTGCTGCGCAAGACCAGCGGAGGCATCTGCGGCGCCCAGATCTTCGGCAACGATCCTCAGATCATGGCGGAGGGAGCCAGACTGGCGCTGGAGATTTCTGGCTGCGACTTTATCGACATCAATATGGGCTGCCCCATGCCCAAAATTGCCGGATCCGGGGACGGCTGCGGCCTGATGCGCACCCCGGAGCTGGCCGGACAGATTGTTGCGGCGGTGACAAAGGCGGTGGATGTTCCCGTTACCGTGAAATGCCGCCTGGGCTGGGATAAGGGCAGCATCAATGTGCTGGACTTTACCCGGCGGATGGAGGACAGCGGCGCGGCCATGGTGACCGTCCACGGCCGCACCAGGAGCATGCTCTACAGCGGCACAGCGGACTGGGATACCATTGCCAAAGTCAAGCAGCGGCTGTCCATTCCTGTGATCGCCAACGGGGATATCACCGGCGCTGAGGCGGCGCTGCGCTGCCGCAAGCGAACCGGGGCGGATGGGCTGATGATCGGCCGCGCCGCCTTCGGCGATCCCTGGATCTTCCAAGAGGTGCGGGCTGCCCTGGCGGGGGAGGAATACCCCGGCCGGCCCTGTCTGAAAGACCGGGTGGATGTGGCCGTGAAGCAGTTCCAGCTGGCGGAGCAGGATCACGGGGAGCACATTGCCTGCCTGGAAGCCAGAAAGCATTTTGCCTGGTACTTAAAAGGCGTGCCCTACAGCGGCTATTACAAAAACCAGATCACGTCCCTTACCACCATGGCAGACATCTACCGGGTGGCAAAGGACGTGGCGCGGGATTTGAAATAACCGCCGGCCCGTGCCGGGAACGTCAACATACCCCCGCTTGTCCGGCCGCAGACCGCGGCGCTGACAAGCGGGGGCTTTTACTGAGGGTTAGGGAACCTATGAATCCACCGGCTGCGGCGGAATGCCGGTTTCCTCAGCAAATCGGAGGTGTCCGGCCACGCTTATGCGCGGCTGCTGTAAAAGCCGACAACCGCTTCAAAGAAGGCGTCGATATTCTCCCACTTGGACATGGGAGGAATGTCGCAACCGGAAGAAATGACAAAATTCGGATATTTACAACATTTCTCCATAATGGAAAGGGTTTCTGCCTTCATGGAATCCACGGTTCCGTTGCGGAACTGACCTGCCGGATCCACATTTCCCGCCGCCAGAACATCTGCCGGAATGTGCTTCATCATTTCCGCCATATCGATGGCGTTGCCAAAATGATACATGGGCGCGCCGATGGTCAGAATGGAATCGATCTGCTGGATGGTGTAATCTCCGCAGTTGTGGTAAATCACAATGAATTCGTCATCCTGTACGGCCTCGACAATCTGCCGCATATACGGAACCGAGAATTCCTCAGCCAGCGCGGGCGACAGCAAGCCCGCCAGGGGTTCCGCGACGACAACGCCGTTGGCGCCTGCTTTCTTGTACGCGTCAATATACCGGATCAGGAACTGAGTCGCTTTTTGCAGGACAATGTGCACCATATCCGGCTCGTCATAGCAATAGACCATGGCTTCCGCCACATCCATCAGCCGCCCTGCCAGAGAGAACGGCCCGATCACACCGGCAAAAACCGGCCGGTCTTCGATCATCCGTACAGCCTTCTCAATGGCTTCGATGTAAATGGTGGTGCGTCCGGCGCCGATCTGGGGAACCGCAAGGGCCTGGGCTTCTTCTTCCGAAGATACTACGCTGCCAATGACCGCCGGAACCTCGTCATCGGTAAAACGGATGGTGGAGCCAAAGCACTCCGCTTCCACAGACAGATCCATCAAACTCACAGACGCGGCGGCGTCGGTTCTGTCCGCAATCAATTTCATGCCCTTTGCCTGAAGACCGCTGTCCATGATCAGCTCTTTTACGGTGACGCCCATCATCTGAATGGCGGGGAAAGACAAGATTGGCATAGGCTTCTTTACCGGCGCTTCCCGAAACTGCTGTACCCACTGGTTCATATTACGCTTCATTTCACATACCTCCGGCTGTTACGATTTATTAGACTGTGTCTAACAGATAATAAAAGTATACGAAATTTCCGGGGGTTTTTCTTGAAATGCCATCGCATTTTTTGTGTTTATTTCAGGAAAACCGATTTGCCTGCGCCCCTGGCCTGGGGGCGGGAATTTTGCGGAGGGCTTCGCGGAGCGGGGCTGCCGTTCGCTTTCCCGGCGGACGCGGCCATGCCAGAAATTGCCGCTGATAAAATCCAGGCTCCTTCATACCCTATATCATGTGTACGAAGCAACGCAAAAGCCCTTGCAAGCCAAGGCTTTCCGGACGTTTTCGCGTTGCTCCCCATCATCCAAACGATACATGGATACGCGCCTGAATTGAAAAAGCGGTTGGAAAGAGCCGTTTTTTCAATTTCCCGTCTGGGGCGGAGAATCAGCCGCGGAAAGCGGCTTATTCAGCAGGCACTATATAGGAGGTGAACGTATGAAGCGGCTGCTGGCATTATCCATATTGCTGGTCCCTTTGCTGGCTCTGCCGGTACAGGGGCAAACCATTCGGTGGGTGGACTTTGACGTACCCTATGAATCTCTGCACTATGCGCTGGAGCAGGATATCGCCACCGTGGAGCAGGAAAAACACATCCCCTGGATCGACACCCTGGCCCTGGCGGCCTGCCGAACCGGCGGCAAGTGCCCTCTGCCCTCGGTCAAAAAAGCGGCGGCGGAGCTGAAGCAGGACAAATCCCCGGAGGAGCTGCTGGGAGAGCTGCATCAATACTATGCCTATTATCACCAGGCTTACAGCGCCGTACTGGGCGGACTTGTGGGCAGCTATGCCATTGAGAAGGACGGGCAGTGGATCCCCAGCTACGGCCTGAAGGCGTTTTCTCCCATTGCCGCCGGGTATGGCTACAGCCATTGCGATGATTTCGGCGCGGCTCGCTCCTTCGGCTTTCGCCGCAAGCACCTGGGCCACGACCTGATGGGGAGCCTGGGTACTCCGGTGGTGGCGGTGGAAGGGGGCGTGGTGGAGGCCCTGGGCTGGAACCGGTACGGCGGTTGGCGGATCGGCATCCGTTCCTTTGACAGCCGCCGGTACTATTATTATGCCCATTTGCAGAAGGACAGGCCCTTTGCTCCGGGGCTGAAAGAAGGAGATCTGATTCAGGCCGGCGATTTGATCGGCTATATGGGAAGAACCGGCTACTCTGACAAGGAAAACGTAAACAACATTGAAACCGTACACCTGCACTTCGGCCTGGAGCTGATCTTTGAGGAGAGTCAGAAGGAGTGCAATTCCGAGATCTGGGTCAATGTCTATCCCATCGTCCGGCTGCTATCCGCCCATACCAGCAGCATTCGGGGAGATCAGCGGCTGTATCCCTATCAGGATCTGGATACGGAGCTTTTCCCGGGGAACGCGGGGGCGCCGGAGGAAGAGACGGCAATGGATCGCCATTGAACGATTCGGGATTCCCGAATCCATAGGCTGTGGCAAAATCTTTCGGCATCCCCTCTGCCTAAAAAAGCGATGCATTTCCACCGGTTCGGGTAAGAAACGCATCGCTTTTTTGATTGTATGCTTAGCCGGGGACTGGGACTGACAGCACCCTGGATCATTTTTCGGTTACCTCCAGAACCTCCAGCCGGTCGTCCCGGACGGTAAAGCGGATATCGAAGCCCGCGAAGGACAACCCGTAGATCCGCTCCGGATCCCGCTGGTAGGAGGGCCTGGGGTCATGGGACAGTACGCCAACAGCGGCCTGCCGCTTCTGCTCCGGCAGCAGGGCCAGCAGGGCAGGGGGGAAGTCCACCTCCAGGAGGAATTCCTCCGCCCGGTCGGTAAAGCCGCCGGTGGCCTCCGGGTGGCAATCCCCGTAGGGGAGATAGGGCTTGATGTCAAAGATGGGGGTGCCGTCCATGAGATCCGCGCCGCCCACATGGAGCACATGGCCCCACTGCCGGGTATGCTCGACGCCCAGGAGCCGGACGCTGGACAGGCCCAAGTTGTTGGGCCGGAAGGGGGAGCGGGTGGCGAAGACGCCCATGCGGACGTTCCCGCCCAGCCGGGGAGGCCGCACCGTAGGGGACCAGCCCTGGCAGACGGCTTCGGAAAACTGCCAGATCAGCCACAGATGGGAGAATTCCTCGATCCCTCGCAGGGCGTCGGGGTTGCGGAAGGGCGGCTCAAAGACGATGGTGGAGCGCAGCTGTTCTACAAGACCGCTTTGCCGGGGGATACCGAACTTGTGGGAAAAGTCACTGCGCATTCGGGCAATGGTCTGAAGGGAAGCGTCCATGTTATTATCCTCTCCTTTTTCGCAGGCAGAAGGTGACGGCGAAAATGCCCGCCAGAATCAGGCTGATGGCGGCGCCGGCGGAGCTGCCCAGGTAATACGACACGGTCAGCCCTCCGATCCCCGCACCCAAAGCGAAGAGGACGGAAAGCAGATGATACTGCCGCAGATTCCCGGCAACGTTCCGGGCAGCGGCGGCAGGAAGCACCAGCAGGGAATTCAGGATCAGAAGGCCCACGCTGGAAATGCTCAATGTGACCACCACGGCAATGGCGGTGACGAACAGGGTTTGGGACAGCCCCACGGGAATCCCCCGGGAGGCGGCCAGCTGGGGATGGATGGCCGTGAGAGTCAGCCGGTTGGAATAGAGCACCCAGAAAAGGATCACTGCCAGCAGCACCACCGCCAGCAGACCGATCTGCTCCGGCGTCACGGAGAGGATATCTCCGATGAGGTATTGGTTATACTTGGTGAAGCTGCCGCCGCCCAGGGTGGCCACGAATATGCCCAGGGCAACAGCGCTGCTGGAAAACACCCCGATGAGGGTATCCGCCGCCTGGTTACTGCGGCCGCGCACCCAGGAAAACAGCAGGGCAAAGACCACGCTGAAGGCCACTGCCGCCAGGGTGGGGAAGGCCATGCCGCAGATCACGCCGATGGCGATGCCGGTAAAAGCGGAATGCCCCAGGGCGTCCGAGAAGAAGCTCATCCGTCCGGTGACGATCATAGTGGACAGCAGCCCAAACAGCGGCCCCATGAGCAGCAGGGCCAGCAGGGCGTTTTTCATAAAGTCCCAGTGGAGCATCTCCAAAGGGAGCAGATCGCAAAAACCGTACCAAACGCTCATGCCAACCCTCCGTTCATGTGAAATGCCTGCAAAAATTCCCGGGAATGGAGCACGGTTTCCGCAGGGCCCTGGATCAGCAGGGCATGGTCAATGAGTACCACCTGGTCGGCGTACCGGGGCAGCATGGAAAAGTCATGGGTGGTCATGAGAATGGACAGGTCGTAGGTTTTGCGGATCTCGTCCAGCATATCCATCAAAACGGCCATGCCCTCCACATCCACGCCGGACAGGGGCTCGTCCAGGATCAGAATGTTGGGCAGAGGCTCCAGGGCCAGGGCCAGCAGCACCCGCTGCAGCTCTCCGCCGGAGAGAGTTCCCACCCGCTTGCCAATGAGGGCCTCTCCGTGAACCCGCCCCAGGCACTCCAGGACGGTCTGCCGCATGGATTTCCCCAAGCCCAGGAAGGCGGGGCGCTTGCTCATGCAGCAGGCGAACAGATCCGCCACGCTGACCGGATCGCTGGGGTCAAAGGCGGGGCTTTGAGGCACATAGCCGATCCGGGGCTTTTTGCTCCGCTGTCCCGGTGTGGAAAAGGCGATGACGCCGGCATATTCCCGCTGGCCCAGGATGGCTTTTAACAAAGTGGACTTGCCCGCGCCGTTGGGGCCGATGAGGGCCACCAGCTCGCCGCAGTGGACGTGAAGATTCACATCCTTTAATATGGCGTCGGCGCCAATGCGGACGGAAAGATTCTCCACCCGCAGGCAGCAGGAATGGCCGCAGGAGCCGTCGTGAAGAGGGAAATTCATTGCAGTGCCTCCTTAATGGCGTGGATGTTGTGGTACATGGCGTCAAAATAGCTGTCTCCCGCCATGGCCATATCCAGGGTATAGACCTGACAGCCGGTTTCCCGGGAGATGATCCCGGCGGCGGATACACTGCCGCTGGCCTCGGAAAATACCGCGGGGAGGCGGTGAGCTTCCACAGTGGTAATGATCCGGATCAGCTCCTGGGCGGAGGCTTCCCGGCCGGATTCTTCCTCAATGGCCTCCAGGATGGTCAGATCGAAGGCTTGGGCGAAGTAAGTGAAGCCGTCGTGGAAGGTGATCAGCTCCCGGCAGGAAAGGGATCCAAGGGCATCCTGGCCGTAATCACGCAGGGCTTCCAGCTGGGCAAGCAGATCCTTCAGATTCTTCTGAAAGGCGTCCCGGTGGTCAGGATAGCGCTGGGACAGGCCCTGGCAGATGTTTTCGGCCATGACCATGGCATTTTCCGGAGAGAGCCAGATGTGGGGGTCTTCCTCGTGATGATGGCTGTGGGCAGCGTCTTCGTGGTGATGGTGCTCATCCTCCGGGCAAAGCAGGGAAATCCCCTGGGAGGCGTCGATGGTGGGAACAGTTTCCAGGACGTCCTCCAGGAACGCCTCCAGTCCGGCGCCGGAGACCACCACGGTCTGAGCTCCCTGAATGGCCTTGACCTGGCGGACGCTGAGGGAGTAGTCGTGGAGGCAGGAGACCTGCTCCGTGACCAGCCGGGTGACGGTGATGCCGGTGCCCTGGCACAGCCGGTGGGTAAACTCGTACACCGGCAGGGTGGTGGCGGCTACCTGAGCCGGCTGGGGCTGGGCGCATCCCGCCGGGATCAAAAGCAGCAGCAAGCATAGGAAAAGAACGGGTATTTTTTTCATAAAACGCATCCCAATTCAAAAGGTTTTCTACCCTTTAGCATACCACATCTGTCAAGCAAGGGGAAGAAAAAGGGGAGCCTGCCGAAGCAGACTCCCGGGGGTTATGTATGGCTCAGTGGTTCTCGATCCACTCGTTGACTTTGTTCTTGGCCAGACGCTTGATATCCTCAGCCGGATAAATGGAAGCCTCTCCGCCGCCCACATGCAGGAAGTACAGACCTTCCGGAGTTTGGTACAGATCTTCTTCATAGCCGGCGGGATCGCCCAGCTCACCGTGGGAATATGCCTTGATCAGAGTCGCGGTTTCGGTATCGTACTCTTTCTTGCAAATGATCTTCTTCATGGAATGAACCTCCTTTCCCGTTGAATCAGTACGGGGCTATTATACACGAAATTGTCCGGAAATCAAGCCCTGTACTAGAAAATTCTTAATTTTTACCCAATTATTAGACGAACAATCAATTATATAACCGGTACTTTTTATTTTCACATGTGCAACATGCACAAAGAAATGGCCGGTTTTCGAGAAAGTCTGCCTTGCGCTGGGGAAAAAGAAATGGTATCATAATCGGGACAGGAGGGGGAAGCATGAAGGATTTTCCGTTTTTTACCACGGAGTATGGTGTTTCCAGTCTGACGCTAAAGGAGATCCCCTATAAGAAGACGGCCTATATTCAGATCCGCCAGGTACAGCCCCGGGGCTTCCGGGAACATCTGGAGGCGTGCGCCGGGTTCTGCCGCATGGCCGGAGCGGAGACTATCCTCGCCGCGGGGCACAAAGACCTGGCGGCGTTCCCCGTCCACGGCACGGTGCTGGAAATGCGCGGCACGGCCTGGGTGGATCCGAAGAAGCTGGCCTGCTTGTTTCCTGTGACCGGGGAAACGGCGGCACGGTGGCGGGAAATCTACAACCGGCGTATGGCGGCGGTGGACAATGCGGCGACGTTGGAAGCCCGGGACGAGCAGCGTCTGACCCGGAGCACGGGCGCGTACTTCGTCCATGAAAACGGCAGGCTGCTGGGCATCGGCTGGCTGGAAGGGGAAGAACTGCTTGCTATGGCGGCAGTGGAGCCGGGGGCAGGAGCGCGGGTGCTGCACAGCATGATGTCTCTGGCCGAGGGGGCGCGGATCACCCTGGAGGTGGCGTCCACCAACCTGCGGGCCATCCGGCTGTATGAAAGCGCGGGATTTCTGAAGACGAAGGAGCTTTCCTGCTGGTATCGGATCCACTCGGCGGAAAGTCTCGCTCCGGCTGAAACGCCGGCAGCTATTGACGGGTTTTTCGGAGTATGATAAACTAATTTAAATTACGCGGATCTTGCCGAAAAGCATTGGGGGGAGTTTGTTGCGAACCGGATTTTGGAAAGGAATCGTGGCGGTTCTTACCGCCGCGATGATCGCGGCTGCCGCCTTCTTCGCCGCCAAGGAGCTGGCGGGAGAAGACGGCGCGGCTGTGTTTTCCGTCCGGGTGATCTCCCCGGCGGGAACGGAGGAGGTCGCCTGCTGGGATGGTGGGGACGGGGAGCTGTATGTGTTCCTGCCCAGCTATGCCGGGACGGATCAGGCGCAAATCCATCTGCATCGGCCCGGGACGAACCTTCAGCTTGACGGGAAGCCCCTGTCAGAAGGCATGAGCTGCGGCGAATTTGCGCTGGATACGCCCTATTCCCTGGTAACAGACGGTGAAGATAGCAGCCGTACCCTGACCTTTGTGCGATCCGCCGATGTTCCGGCTATGTACATAGATGTGCGTTCAGGCAGCATGGACTATATCCACCAGTCCGCGGACAACTCCGAAACGGGGCAGGCCCGGATCTACGATGACCGGGGAGAACTGACCTGGGCCGGAGAACTGCAATCCATCCATGGCCGGGGCTATTCCACCTGGGACAGCGCGAAAAAGCCCTACAGCCTGGAACTCACCATTCCGGCGGATCTGCTGGGAATGGGAGAGGCCGCGAAATGGGTGCTGCTGGCCAACAGTTATGACGCTTCCCAATTGCGCAATAAGCTGGCGTATGACTTTGCCCGGGAGGCGGGACTGGAATACTCCCCTCAGTGCCGGTGGGTGGATCTGTACCTGAACGGAGAGTACGCGGGCCTCTATCTGCTCAGCGAACGCAACGAGGTGCATTCTCAGCGGGTGGATCTTTCTCCGTCCGGCAGTTTCCTGGTCTCGAAGAACTGGCAGTGGCGGCTGGACAGCCGGAAGCGGGAATATTTCACTACCGCGGGGAACGCGGCTCTACGGCTGCACGAATACTCCATGCCCCGGGAGCAGGTGGAATCCATCTGGCAATCCGCGGAGAATGGGATTCTGGCCCAGGATGGGATCGACCCGGTGACGGGCAGGCATTATCAGGACTTAATCGATCTGGATTCCTGGGTGAGAAAATTCCTGGTGGAGGAGATCTTTGCCAATGCGGACGCCGGAGTGCTCAGCCAGTTCTTTTACTACGACGGCGGTGACAGTACCGGAAAGATTTATGCCGGTCCGGTTTGGGACTATGATCTGTCGCTGGGCAATCCGATCTCCTGGCCGACCCAGACCCCCCAGATGCTCTACGCGGCCCGGACGGATGTCTGGGGCTCACCCTGGTACGGGGCGCTGTACCAAAAGGAGGCGTTTTACCAGCGCCTCAGAGAGCTCTATGAACAGGAGCTGCAGCCGCTTCTGGCCCGGTTCCTGGAGGAAAGACTGTCCCAGTACCGGGAGTTGATCTCCCAGGCGGCGCGGATGAATCAGCTCCGATGGCCGGAGGCGGACGCGGCTGCCGATGCGCGGTATATCGAAACCTATCTTGCCCAGCGGATGGAGTTTCTGAACAGCCTGTGGATTCGAGAGGAGCCTTACTACCTGGTTCGCCTCCAGGGACTTGACGGGGCGCGTTTATGGTACTGTGTGGCGCCGGGGGACAGCCTGCCGTCGCTTCCGGAGTATGAAGATACCGGCACCACGGACTACTTAGGGTGGTATCATCAGGAGAGCGGAGAACCCGTTTCGGAAACGGAGACGGTTCATTCGGATTTGATTTTGGTTTTGAAAGTTGAAAACCGGGAGGCTCCTCCCGCGGCGGACAGCCAGGAGGAGGCGGTGACCGAAGATCCGGACTTGGCGTCCCTGCTGTGGCTGGGGCCGCTGGGGATTTTCCTGGCGGTCTTTCTCGGCGTGATCGCCGTAGATATGGTTTTAAGAAGGAAGGAGAGAAAACGCAGCCATGCCCCAACAGAACGCAAGACCCTTTCGTCATGAACTGAAATATTTGATCAGCGCGGCGCAGGTTCAAATGCTGAAAAGCCGGATGGATCATCTGATCCCCCTGGACAGCCACGCGGGAGAAGCGGGGAAATACACCATCCGCAGCCTGTACTTTGACGATTACGAGGATCGTTGCTTCCGGGAAAATGAGGACGGCACCGATCCCAGAGATAAATTCCGGATCCGGATCTACAACCATTCCACCCATCGGATCCGACTGGAGTGCAAACGTAAGGAGCGGGGTAAGACCTATAAGACCTCCTGCCCGCTGACCATTGACCAGACCCGAATGCTGATGGAAAGCAGGGCGCTGCCGGACATCGACAGTCAGCCGCCGCTGCTGCAGAAGCTGACGGCCCAGATGCTGACCCGGCGGATGCGCCCGGTGGTGATCGTGGAATATGATCGGATTCCCTATGTGTACCCCAACGGAAACGTCCGCGTCACCCTGGATACCAACATTGCTTCCTCCTCCGCGGTGAGCTGCTTCCTGGAACCGCAAATTCCGAAGCGCCCCGTGATGCCGGTGGGCCAGCAGCTGCTGGAAGTGAAATATGACGCGTATCTTCCGGACTTCATCTACCGGAGCCTGCAGCTGGAGAACCTGCGGCAGACCGCCTTTTCCAAGTACTATATTTGCAGACGATACATTCGATAAGGAGACATTGTCATGAATTTTGGGGATATTTTCAAAAAGTCCTTCTTAGAGGGGTTCGCCTCCACGGAGATCACCACCATCACTGTGGTGACGGCTATGGCCATTGCCAGCGCCATCGCGCTGTACATCTTCTTTGTCTACCGGGTCGTCACCCGGAAGACCTTCTATTCCAAGAACTTCAACATCAGCCTGGCTGGGATCACGGTGATTACCACGGCGCTGATTCTGACCATGCAGTCCAGCGTGGTGATCTCCCTGGGCATGGTGGGCGCTCTGTCCATTGTCCGGTTCCGTACTGCCATTAAGGATCCTATGGATCTGATGTTCCTGTTCTGGTCTATCAGCGTAGGCATTATCTGCGGCGCGGGGCTTGCCCAGGTGGCGGTGATCCTGTCGGTGGTGGTCACCGTGGGGATCCTGATCCTGGATCGGCTGCCGGTGGCAAGAGCGCCTATGATTTTGGTGGTGAACGCCAACGATCCGGACGTGGAGGAGACGGTGATCCAGGCGGTGGCGCCTTATGCCGGACACTACCGGGTCAAGTCCCGGAACATGACGGAAAACGCCCTGGATCTGGTGCTGGAGCTGCGCACCGACGCGGGCGGCAGTCTGGTGCGCGCCGTTCGGGCGGTGAAGGGCGTTTGCTCCGTGTCATTGCTGTCCCACGACGGGGAAGTGACCTTCTGAAATGCTGCGGAAGTTTGAGCCAAGGCAGGTGAAGCTATGAGAGTGGGAAAATGGATCGTGCCAACGCTGACAGCCGTCTTGCTGGCATTGGCGGCGCTGGTTTCCACCCTGGAGCCAGAACCCCAGACCGGGGACGCCGCGCCCTTTTCCATCCTGGTGGCATCCCGGGACGGGACGGAAGAAATCGTCTGCTGGGAATCGGAGAGCGGCGATTGCTACATTTTTCTCCCCGGCTATGCCCGGCTGGATCAGGCGACCTTTCGCCTTGGGCAGTTTGACGGAGAGCTTCAGATCAATGGAGTGCCAGTGTCGGACGGCATGGATTGTGGAAGCTTTGCTCTGGATACGGACTATCTTCTGTGCTGGGACGGCGCACGGCAGCGGAACCTGCGATTTGTAAGCTCCGGAAATGTATCCACAATGTACATCAACGTCCGGTCGGGAAGCATGGAGTACATCCACGAAGCGGTGGAGCATGAGGAATCGGGCTGGCTGCGGATCTATGACACCCAGGGCGGCATCTCCTGGTCCGGGGAAGTCGCGTCCATCCACGGCCGGGGACAGGCCAGCTGGGACTGGGACAAGCGACCCTACAGCCTGGAGCTGAGCCAGGCGGCAGATCTTCTGGGAATGGGTCAGGCCAAAAAGTGGGTGCTGCTGGCCAATGCCCATGACCATTCCCATTTGCGGAACAAGCTGGTCAGTGACGTTGCCCAGGAGCTTGGTCTGGCGTACACTCCCCAGTGCCAATGGGTAGACCTGTATCTCAACGGGAGCTACGCGGGGCTGTATTTGCTCAGCGAGCGCAATGAGGTGCATCCCCAGCGGGTGGCGCTGACGGGGGAGGAGCAGTTCCTGGTGTCCCAGGATTTTGAATACCGCTTTATCAAGAAGAACCGTACCTACGTCACCACGGAAGGGGACGTTTCTCTGCGGATCTACGACAGCACCGTTTCCCAACAGCGGGTGCTGGATATCTGCCAATCGGTGGAGAATGCCGTTGCCGCGGAGGACGGGATTGATCCCGTCACCGGTAAGCATTACCGGGAACTGATCGACGAGGATTCCTGGATCCGGAAGTTCCTGGTGGAGGAGGTTTTCGGCAACCCGGACGGCGGTATGCTCAGTCAGTTCTTTTACTATGATGACGCCGGCGGCACCGGGAAGCTCTACGCGGGGCCGATCTGGGATTATGACGCCACCATGGGCAATTCCTATATCTACATGGCGCAATCGCCCGAAATGTTTTGGTGCAGCCGGTCTGATATCGCAGGAACGGCCTGGTTTGCCTGCCTGTATCAGAAGGAAGCGTTCTATGACCGCTTAGTTCAGGTGTATCAGACCCAGATTTTACCGATGATGCAGACCCTGATCCGGGATACCCTGAGCCAATACCAGGCCCAGACCCAAACCGCAGCCAGGATGAACAAGCTTCGCTGGCCCGACGCCAACGCGGAGGACGAAATCGAGAATATGCGGCAGTATCTGCTCCGGCGGCTGGAGTTTTTGAACAGCCTCTGGCTGGAGGAAGAACCGTACTACACAGTGCGGGTTAGCGGATACGAAAGACCCTCCAGATGGTTCGCGGTTTCTCCGGGAGAAAGCCTGCCGGTATCGCTGACAAAGGGGGAGGACACGGATACCCTCTGTTACCTGGGATGGTATACGGTGGATACCGACCAGCCCTTTGATTCCTCGAAGCCTATTTTCGCGGACACGGCGGTTTATGAAAAGACGGCCCCGAAGACCCTGGTGGTAGTAGAGAGCCGGGAGGATGTGATGACCTTGCTCCGGGCGGCGCTGATCGCTGCCTTTGGCGGGATCCTGGCTGCCGTGATCGCCGCAGACCGGCGGCACCATGGCAAAGGCGGGGCGGGGGCAAAACCGAAGTAGCCTGTCTGAGGCTGATACATATGGATAAGGAGAGATCAGGTATGAATTTTGGGGATATTTTCAAAAAGTCCTTCTTAGAGGGGTTCGCCTCCACGGAGATCACCACCATCACTGTGGTGACGGCTATGGCCATTGCCAGCGCCATCGCGCTGTACATCTTCTTTGTCTACCGGGTCGTCACCCGGAAGACCTTCTATTCCAAGAACTTCAACATCAGCCTGGCTGGGATCACGGTGATTACCACGGCGCTGATTCTGACCATGCAGTCCAGCGTGGTGATCTCCCTGGGCATGGTGGGCGCTCTGTCCATTGTCCGGTTCCGTACTGCCATTAAGGATCCTATGGATCTGATGTTCCTGTTCTGGTCTATCAGCGTAGGCATTATCTGCGGCGCGGGGCTTGCCCAGGTGGCGGTGATCCTGTCGGTGGTGGTCACCGTGGGGATCCTGATCCTGGATCGGCTGCCGGTGGCAAGAGCGCCTATGATTTTGGTGGTGAACGCCAACGATCCGGACGTGGAGGAGACGGTGATCCAGGCGGTGGCGCCTTATGCCGGACACTACCGGGTCAAGTCCCGGAACATGACGGAAAACGCCCTGGATCTGGTGCTGGAGCTGCGCACCGACGCGGGCGGCAGTCTGGTGCGCGCCGTTCGGGCGGTGAAGGGCGTTTGCTCCGTGTCATTGCTGTCCCACGACGGGGAAGTGACCTTCTGAGAAAAACCTGGGTTGTACGGTAAAAAGACTTGACACCGGAGCCGGGACATGCTATAATACCACCCGGTGTTAAGCAATGTTACTTTACAGGGAGCGGAGCCATGGAGCAAATGGAACTGATACTGCTGTATGATTATTACGGCGATTTGCTCACCCAAAGGATGCGCGAGTGCTTTGAAATGCGCTACAATCAGGACCTGTCCCTGGGAGAGATCGGCCAGAACCTGGGGATCAGCCGTCAGGGCGTCCATGACAACCTCAGCCGGGCGGAGGCTCTGCTGCGGAACATGGAGGCGAAGACCGGCTGCCTTCGCCGGGATATGGCCTGCCGCAAGGCTGCTCGCAGCATCCAGGATGCCGCCAAGGCCCTGCTGACCCATTCGGATACCAACGTTACCGCTCTGGCAGGGGAGATTCTCTCCGCCGCCCGGGCACTTGAGGAGTAAGCTATGGCATTTGAAGGCTTAACCGAGAAGATCTCCGCCACGTTTAAAAAGCTCCGGGGCAAAGGCCGTCTGAAGGAGGCCGATGTGAAGGAGGCCATGCGGGAGATCCGTATGGCGCTGCTGGAGGCGGACGTCAGCTATAAGGTGGTCAAGGACTTTACCAAATCCGTCACCGAGCGGTGCGTAGGCACCGACGTGCTGGAATCCCTGACCCCGGCCCAGATGATCGTAAAAATCGTCAATGAAGAGCTGTGCAAGCTCATGGGCAGCGATACAAAGCATCTGACCATCAACCCCAACGGGCCTACGGTGGTGATGCTGGTGGGCTTGCAGGGCGCCGGTAAGACCACCAACGGCTCCAAGCTGGCCGGACTGCAAAAGCGCCAGGGGAGAAATCCGCTCCTGGTGGCCTGCGATATCTACCGCCCTGCCGCCATTGAGCAGCTGAAGGTCTGCGGCGAGAAGCTGGGAATCCCCGTTTTTGAGAAGGGCACCCAGGATCCGGTGCAGACGGCGAAGGAGGCGGTGCTCTATGCCCGCCAGCGGGGCTACGACATGGTGTTCCTGGATACCGCGGGACGGCTCCATGTGGACGAGGCCCTGATGACCGAGCTGAAGAATATCAAAGCCACTGTCAAGCCGGATGAGATCATGCTGGTGGTGGACGCCATGACCGGCCAGGACGCGGTGAACGCCGCCCAGAGCTTTAATGAATGGCTGGATATCGATTCGGTGATGCTGTCCAAGCTGGACGGCGACGCCCGGGGCGGCGCGGCCTTATCCGTCCGTGCCATTACCGGTAAGCCCATCAAGTTCGCCGGTATCGGCGAAAAGCTGGAGGATATCGAGGCCTTCCACCCCGACCGGATGGCCAACCGAATCCTGGGCATGGGGGATGTGCTCACCCTGATTGAAAAGGCGGAGAAGGCCTATGACGCCAAGAAGGCCGCCGAAATGGAGCAAAAGCTGAAATCCAACAAATTCACCCTTCAGGATTTCTATGACCAGATGGTGCAGATGAAGTCCATGGGCTCCATGGAGGAGATCCTGGCCCAGATGCCCGGCGGCGCCAACCTCAAGGGCGTCAAGCTGGATGAGAAGGCCATGGCCCATACGGAGGCCATTATCCTGTCCATGACCCCTAAGGAGCGGGAAAAGCCCGAGATCATCGGGGCCAGCCGGAAAAAGCGCATCGCTGCCGGCGCCGGCGTCCGGGTGGAGGATGTGAACCGGCTGCTGAAGTCCTTTGAACAGATGCGCAAGCTCCTGAAGCAGTTCTCCGGTCCCGGTATGGGCAAGAAGATGAAGCGCATGCGGGGCTTGGGCGGCTTCGGCGGCTTCCCCGGCTTCTGACCCTTAGCTCCGGGTAGGGCGAGACATTCGTTCGCTGAAAGCAAATTGCTTTGCGATATAGATTTTCAGATTATTTTATGGAGGTGAAACTCTCATGGTTAAGATCAGACTGAGAAGAATGGGTGCTAAGAAGGCTCCCTTCTATCGGATTGTGGTTGCCGACTCTCGTTCTCCCCGGGATGGCCGCTGCATCGAGGAGATCGGCACTTACAATCCCCTGACCGAGCCCGCCACCATCACCGTGGACGCGGAGAAGGCCCAGAACTGGATCAAGAACGGCGCTCAGCCCACCGACACCGTCCGTGGCCTGCTGAAAAACGCCGGCGTGCTGTAAGATCCTTCAAAGGAGAATCCTGCAATGAAAGAACTTTTGCTGTATATGGCAAAGAATCTGGTGGATAATCCTGAAGCAGTTACCGTTACCGAAATCGAGGACGAGGACGGCAAGGTGCTGGAGCTGCGTGTCGCTGAAGGAGACATGGGCAAGGTGATCGGCCGCCAGGGACGGATCGCAAAAGAGATTCGCACCATTATTAAGACTGTTGCCCAGCGCACCGGCGAGAAGGTCACGGTCGAAATCGTGGAGTAAACGTGGATGCGTGACGGCTTCGTCACGCATTTTCGTTTTCCGGGGCGTGTCCCCACAGAAACGATTACTGGAGGAAGCATTATGAGACTGCCATTCATTGAAGCCGGTGAGATCGTCACCACCCATGGCGTCCGGGGCGAGGTGAAAGTTCTGTCCTGGCTGGACGGGCCGGAGCTGCTGACGGACTTTACCCGCTGCCGCGTCGCGGGTCAGCCTTACGTTATGGAATCCGTTCGGGTTCAGAAAACCTGCAATCTGGTCAAGCTCAAGGGCATTGACACCATGGAGCAGGCCCAGGCCATGCGAGGCAAGATCCTGGAAATCTATCGGGAGGACGTCAGCGAGGACGTGATCTTTGCCGCGGAGCTAGTGGGCATGGAGGTTTTTTCCCAGGACGTGTGCATCGGCAAGATCACCCAGGTGCTGGACTATCCGGGCAACGCCGTGTATGTGGTAAAGGGAGCGCATGAATATATGATCCCTGCGGTGAAGCAGTTCATCCTCAGCACCGATCTGGAAGGAAACCGGATGGAGGTCAAGCTCCTGGAGGGGATGCGCGACGATGAGAATTGATATTCTGACCCTGTTCCCGGAAACCCTGGGGGACGTGCTTTGCGAGAGCATTCTGGGCAGGGCCCAGGAGCGGCAGATCATCCGCATCGAGACCCATCAGATCCGGGACTACACCGCCAACAAGCAGAACCAGGTGGACGACTATCCCTACGGCGGCGGACGGGGGGCGGTGATGACCGCCGATCCGCTGTACCGCTGCTGGGAGGCGGTGTGCGACGAGGCCGGAGGGCCGGTGCACACCATTTACCTGTCCCCCTGCGGACATACCTTCCGTCAGGCCGACGCCATCCGTTTAAGCAAGCTGGACAATCTGGTGCTGGTCTGCGGTCATTATGAGGGCATCGATCAGCGCTTCATCGACGAGTGCGTGGATGAGGAGATCTCCCTGGGGGATTTCGTCCTAACCGGAGGGGAGATCGCGGCCATGGCGGTGGCCGACGCGGTGTGCCGGATGGTGCCCGGGGTGCTGGCAGACCCGGAGTGCTTTGAAGACGAAAGCCATTTCAATGGCCTGCTGGAATATCCCCAGTATACCCGTCCCGCCGTCTGGCACGGCCGGCAGATCCCCCAAATCCTGACCTCCGGCAACCATGAGAAGGTGCGCCAGTGGCGACGGAAACAGGCCCTTCGCCGCACCAGAGAGCGCCGTCCGGATATGTATGAACAGCTGGACTTAAGTTCCAAGGCGGATCAGAAGCTCCTGAAGGAAATGGCGGAGGAGGACGCCCTGGAAGCCCAACAGAGGGAAACTGAATAAAATGTGACGCGGTCTTTCTGCCCTCCGGCAGGAAGACCGTACCGCTTTCTGAGAAAATAATCCAGAAATGGGATTGACAAATAGATATTTCTTTGATATCATTATGATATCAAAGAAAGGAGTGGTATCGGTGAAAGAATCGATCCTGACCAATCGCAAAAACGGTATGTCCATGCTGCTACTGTGGACGGGAGCCTATGCCGGCGCTCTGGTACTGATGGTTCTGGGGATCGCCCTGAATGATTTCGGCGTGACGATCCTGGCGGTGCCGGTGCGGGTGGTCAGCATCCTGTGGCTGCTGGTAGGCTGGATCCCCTTTTTGGGACTGAAGGTCTTAAAGCCCCAGGAGGCTCTGGTGCTGACGCTGTTCGGAAAGTATGTGGGAAGTCTGAAGGAGGAGGGGTTTTACTACGTCCACCCCTTCTGCGCAGCGGTGAACCCCGCGGCGAAAACAAAGCTGGGCCAGAGCGGGGATGTGGACGGCGGCCACAGCGGGGCAAATTCCGCTCGCAATGGCGCCCAGGGGACGGAGCAGGTCAGCAAAAAGCTCTCCCTGAAGGTGATGACCCTGTCCAACGCCCGGCAGAAGATCAATGACTGCCTGGGAAACCCTGTGGAGATTGGCGTCGCGGTGACCTGGCGGGTGGTGGATACGGCCCAGGCGGTATTCAATGTGGATAATTACAAGGAATATCTGTCCCTGCAATGCGACAGCGCTGTGCGGGATATTGTACGGATCTACCCCTACGATGTGGCTCCCGGCATCGATACCACCGGCGACGGCCAGGCGGACGAGGGCAGCCTCCGGGGTTCCAGTGATACAGTGGCCAGCCGCATCCGGGATCGGATCCAGCAGAAGGTGGAGGACGCGGGCATTGAGGTCCTGGAAGCCAGAATCACCTACCTGGCCTATGCGCCGGAGATTGCCGCCGCGATGCTCCAACGCCAGCAGGCCTCGGCCATCATCGACGCCAGAAAGATGATTGTGGACGGCGCGGTGGGGATGGTGGAAATGGCATTGGAGCGGCTCAGCCAAAACCACACGGTAGAGCTGGACGAGGAGCGGAAGGCGGCCATGGTTTCCAACCTGCTGGTGGTTCTGTGCGGCAATAAGGACGCCCAGCCGGTGGTCAATTCCGGCAGTCTGTACTGATGGCAGAGAAGGAAAAAAAGCAGGTGCCGTTGCGCCTGTCAGCGGAATTGTACAATTCCATTGCCGCATGGGCAGAGGACGATTTCCGCTCCATCAACGGCCAGATTGAGTATTTGCTTACCCAATGCGTCCGCCAAAGGAAGAAGAACGGGAAATATGTCCCCGAGCCTCTGGAGGAGCCGCTGGAACTGGATATCCCATGAAAAAGATCCGCCGTCCCTTTTCGGGAACGGCGGATTTTTAGCTTGCGGGGTTGCGTTTTTCCCTTCCGGGGATTACAATCATAACAGAACATAACAGAAGGAGGCGGTCATATGGAGAAAGTCGAAACATTGAAGCAATGGGTACAGGAAAGCAGCCGTATTGTATTCTTCGGCGGCGCGGGGGTGAGTACCGAGTCGGGAATCAAGGATTTCCGCAGTGTGGACGGGCTGTACAATCAGAAATTTGACTACCCGCCGGAGACCATCCTCAGTCACAGTTTTTTCCGGCAGGATCCGGACTATTTCTTCCGGTTCTACCGGGAGAAGATGCTGCCCCTGGGGTATGAGCCCAATATTACCCATCAGGTTTTGGCCCGATGGGAGCGGGATGGAAAGCTCCTCGCGGTGGTGACCCAGAATATCGACGGCCTGCATCAGAAGGCGGGGAGCCGGCGGGTGTATGAGCTTCACGGGTCTGTGCTGCGAAACTACTGCACCCGGTGCCGGAAGTTCTATCCGGCGGCGTTTGTGAAAGAGGCTGCCGGCGTTCCCCGGTGCGGCTGCGGCGGCATCGTCAAGCCCGATGTGGTGCTTTATGAAGAAAGCCTGGATCAGCAGGTGCTGGAAAAAAGCGTTATGGCCATCCGGGACGCGGATCTGCTGATCGTAGGCGGCACCAGCCTGACGGTGTATCCCGCGGCGGGGCTAATCCGGTATTACCGGGGCGACCGCCTGGTGCTCATCAACCGGGACGAAACGCCCTATGACGACTACGCGAACCTGGTGTTCCACCACAGCTTGGGCCAGGTGTTTTCCCATCTGTAAATACGGGCGTGTTTCCGCAAAAAACGGAAACACGCCCGCTGGCGTTGGGTGGGATCAGGGACGGTGATGGAGCCTCCAGTCGGAATACATCCGGAACACGGTGGAGCCAAGCAGGATCCCTACGGCGATGCTGCCGGCGATGGCGGCGGTGTGCAGCCCCTGGGAGGCGAACAGATCCGTTTTTCCCTGCATCGCGTAATTCATGGCAAAGTATACCCCGGCCCCGGGGATCAGGGGGAAAATGGATACTACCAGGTAGGAGATGGCGGGGTATTTCCGGATCCGGGCCATAAGCTCGGAATATACCGAGGAAAACAGGCCGGCCCAGAAATAGGACAGGACTTCACTGAATCCCAGCTCCATAGCGGCGCAGTACACAGCCCAGGACAGGGCGCCTCCCAGGGCGCACAGAAGCCCGCCGGGGCCGTGGACGTTGAACAAAATGCAGAAGCCGATGCAGCTGGCAAAGACGAACAGACATTGGGCATACACCGGATAGGTAACGGACGCCGCTTGGGGAGGATCGCCCCAGAGGATCACCGACAGCCGCCAGCCCCAGGCGGTGCCCAGGGCGATGGCCGCGGCCACCAGGAACACCTGAACGATCCGATTGGTTCCGGAGAGCGTGTCGCCGTAGATGATGTCCCGCATGGCGTTGGTGAACAGCAGGCCGGGAACCAGCAACATCAGCGAGCCGATGGTAATGGCGTCACAGTTGTGCCCAAACCCCAGTAGACCCAGGGCGTATGCCAGCATGGCCATGAGGAAGGAGGAGGCGATGGTGCGGAAAAAATGATTGGCCTTCCGGGCGTCCAGCTGTTGATTGACAAAGCAGACCAGAGCGCCGCAAAGCCCCGAGCACAGGCTGTCCGCCAGATCCCCGCCGAAGAACAGGCAGAACCCGGCGGCGCTGAGAAAGCCCGCCAGATATTGGGCGGCGGAGGTATAGGTCAGCCGCCGTTCCAGCAGCTGCCGGAGCCAGAGCTGTCCTTCCTCAGCGCGGGGAGTTTGGCTGCAAATGGTCCGGCAAAGGCCGTTGAGCTTCTCCACCATATCCAGGTCGTTTCCATGATGGCCAATGCGGCGCATTTTGGTCAGGGGCTGGCCGTCCTCATCCTGGATGCAGACGTTGAGCCAGGTGGGCAGGGCAAAGACCTCGGCCTGCAGCCCGTAGGCCCGGAGCATCCGGTTGATGCTCTCCTCCACACGGAAGGTCTCCGCGCCGCTCATGGCAAGCTCATAGCCCATATCCACCGCCAAATCCAGTAACAGGCTGCTGCGATTCATAAAATCCCCCGCTGACAGGAAAAATTTCACACCCTTGGGAACGGCTGCATCAACCGGCTGCGCCGAAATCATTCGGCATCCGCGCTTGGCGATTTCCTCAGAGGTTTCCCAGGTACAAAAAGTATATCACATCGTAGGGAAAAAACAAGACAAACATGGGCCGAATATGCCCGCAGACTACCCCACGCCCTGCCGGTCAGGCCCGGACGAACAGAACTCCCAGGGTGCCGGGGCCGCAGTGGCAGGAGATGGTACACCCGGCCACAGTCTCATAGACCCGGTCAAAGCTGCCGTACCGGGCCACTGCCTGGCGTACGGCCTCCAGACATTCGTCACTGACCTGGGTGTAGGTGATGAAGGCAGTGCCGTGATCCAGATCCTCCCGGCCCTCCAGGCGCTCTTTGATGTAGCTGCTCAGGCATTTGGCGAAGTCTCCCCGGTACTTTTTGCCTACGGTCATTTTCCCGTTTTTGACTTCGATGCAGGGCTTCAGCTTCAGAAGGTTCGCCCCCAGGGCCGCGGCGGAGGAGCAGCGGCCGCCCTTGACCAGGTAGGTCAGCTGATCCGGGATGAAGCTGGCCTCCACCCGGGCGGTAAACGCGTCCAGCTGGGCTTTCAGCTCCTCCAGGGAGGCGGCGGTCTGGGCCAACTCCCAGGCCTTCAGCACCACCAGACCCTGGCCGGTGGACAGGTTCCGGGAATCTACCACCTGCACGTTGGCAAACTCCGACGCCGCCAGACAGGCGTTTTGGTAGCTGGAGGAGAACTCGGAGCTGATGTTGACGTGGAGCACGCCGTCATATTCTCCGGCATATTGGGCGAAGGCTTCCTGGAAGACGCCAACGCTCCGGGCGGCGGTGGAGCACAGCTCCCCGCCGGCGGCCACGTGGGCAAAAATATCGGCAGGGGTGATGGTCACGCCGTCCAGATACTCCTGATCCTCCTTCATAACGATCAGGGGGATGATGCCAATGTTGTACCGGGCCACCAGCTCCGGTGAGAGGTCGCAGGTGCTGTCAGATGTGATCTTGATGTTCATAAAGCCTCCTGTACGGTTTTGGATTTGGACAGGGGGTCGGCCCCCATCATGAAGCAGCATGGCTCCTGATCCCTGCTGCGCAGGTATCGAGCCCCCCAATCCCGCATGGCAACCAGAATGGGGATCAGGCTCCGTCCGGTGTCCGTCAGGGAATACTCCACCCTGGGCGGGATCACCGGGTAAATGTCCCGGCGGATCAGATCCTGGGCTTCCAGCTCCCGCAGCTGCTGGGTGAGCATCTTGGGGGTGGCTTTCTTAATCCGGCCGCGCAGCTGGGAATAGCGCAGGGTTCCGTCGGTCAGGTGCCAGAGGATCAGGGCCTTATACTTCCCGCCGATCAGCTCCAGCGTGGCCTCAACAGGACAATTTTCCTGGGACGGCATGGGATACCTCCTTTACAGTATCTTTTTGGGTAGTATGAAACAAAATAGTGCATACTTGCGTTTTTTAAACCTCATGGTAGAATAGTATCACAGGGGAAAGGCCGGTGTCAACTGGAAAATGCGCCGTTCCCCGGAGAAATCAGATTGCTTTTTTAGACGGAAACGCTATCATATAAGGGAGGGTTCTCTATGACACTGAAATTCCGGGTTACCGGCATGACCTGCGCGGCCTGCTCCGCCCGGGTGGAGAAGGTGACCGCTCAGGTGGCCGGGGTGGATAAGGCGGAGGTGAATCTCCTGGCCGGAACCATGCAGGTTCAGACCGGGAATCCGGAGACGGCCCAGGCCATTATCCAGGCGGTGCGGGACGCGGGTTATGACGCTGCTTTGGCAGAAGACCGGCCTAAGCCGGCCCAAAAGCCCTTAGCCCAGGACGCTACGAAGGAAATGAAGCGCCGGATCATCGGCTCCGGGATTCTCCTGGTGATTCTGATGTATTTTACCATGGGCCACATGGTGGGGCTGCCTGCCCCCGGCTGGTATCACGGCCTGGAAAACGCTCTGGTGGCGGCGCTGACCCAGTTCTTCCTGACCCTGCCGGTGGTGTACCTGAACCGGGTCTACTACAGTCGGGGACTGAAAGCCCTGTGGCATAAGGCGCCCAACATGGACTCTCTGATCGCGGTAGGCTCCCTGGCCGCCCTGCTGTACGGCGTGGCCGCCCTGTTCCGCATGGCCTGGGGCATGGGCCACGGGGACTGGGAACTGGTGCGGCAGTACCGGGACAACCTTTACTTTGAATCCGCCGCCATGATTCTGACCCTGATCACCCTGGGTAAGTTCCTGGAGACCCGGGCCAAGGGAAAAACCGGCGACGCCATCCGCGCGTTGATGGATCTGAGCCCCAAGACGGCTACGGTGAAGCGGGAAGGACAAGACCTGGAGATCCCCGTGGAGCAGGTAGCGGTGGGGGACACGGTGGTGGTTCGCTCCGGCGGCAGCATACCGGTGGACGGAACCGTTCTCCTGGGCCGGGCCTGGGTAGACCAGAGCGCCCTCACCGGGGAAAGCGTCCCCGTGGAGAAAATGCCCGGAGATTCGGTGGCGGCAGCCACCATTAATACCGAAGGGTATCTGGAATTCCGGGCGGATAAGGTAGGACAGGACACCACCCTGGCCCAGGTCATCCGCATGGTGGAGGAAGCCGGCGGCTCCAAGGCCCCCATTGCCCGCCTGGCGGATCGGATTGCCGGGGTGTTCGTACCGGTGGTCATGGCCATTGCGGCCGGGACATTCCTGGTGTGGATGCTGGCGGGGCAGACGCTGGAATTCGCGCTGAATTGCGCCATCTCTGTGCTGGTGATCTCCTGCCCCTGCGCCCTGGGGCTGGCAACGCCGGTGGCCATCATGGTGGGGACAGGCCGGGGGGCGCAGATGGGCGTGCTGTTCAAAAATGCCCAGGCCCTGGAGAATCTGCACAGTGTGGATACGGTGGTGCTGGATAAAACCGGGACGCTGACCACCGGTAAGCCGGAGGTCACCGATGTGATCCCGGGAAGCGTGGCAGCGGAGGAGCTGCTGAAGATCGCCGCTTCCTTGGAGAGCAGATCCGAGCACCCCTTTGCCAAAGCCATTCTGGGGAAGATGGCGGGGAAGGACTATCCCCAGGTCACGGAGTTTCAGACCCTGCCCGGCCGTGGCGTGGCCGGACAGGTGGAAGGCCGCCGCTGCTACGGCGGCAACCGGCGACTGATGGAGGAGCTGGGGGTTTCCGTTCCGGCGCTTCCGGAGCTGGCCCGGCAGGGAAAGACCCCGCTTTACTTTGCCAGGGAAGACGGCGCCTATCTCGGCGCCATTGCCGCCGCGGATGTGCTGAAGCCGGATTCGACCCAGGCGGTGGCGGCCATGCGGCAGCTGAAGCTGGAGGTGGTGATGCTCACCGGAGACAATGCCGCCACAGCCCGGGCCATTGCCGCCAAGGCCGGGATCAGCCGGGTGATTTCCGATGTGCTGCCCACGGATAAGGCGGGGGCGGTGAAGGCCTTGCAGGCGGATGGACGCCGGGTGCTGATGGTAGGCGACGGCATCAACGACGCCCCGGCCCTGGCCACTGCGGATGTGGGCATGGCCATCGGCGCGGGAACGGACATTGCCATGGAGTCGGCGGATGTGGTATTGATGCGGGAATCCCTGGAGGCAGTCAGCGGCGCCATTGCTTTGAGTAAGGCCACCATCCGCAATATCCGGGAGAATCTGTTCTGGGCGTTTTTCTACAACACCCTGGGGATCCCCATTGCGGCAGGAGTGCTGGTGATCCCCTTCGGCATCCAGCTCAGCCCCATGCTGGGGGCCGCGGCGATGAGCTTCAGCAGCGTTTTCGTGGTGAGCAATGCCCTGCGCCTGCGGCTGTTCCGGCCAAAGGCTCCCAAGGCCGCTCCCCGGACGGATATGGAAGTACAGACCCAACCCATTATCAAGGAGGAAAAAGCGATGCAAACTGTTTTAAACGTGGAAGGCATGATGTGTACCCATTGCAAGGCCCGGGTGGAAAAGACCTGTATGGCCGTTCCCGGCACTGTGGAGGCCGTGGTGGATCTTGCGGCGAAGACCGTTACCGTTACCGGCGCAGCGGATCTCTCCGCTTTGAAGAAGGCTATTACGGACGCCGGTTACGAAGTGGTGGAGTAAGCCTATGACGGAATTCTGGATGGATTCCCAGGGCGCGGGAATGCTCCATGTCTGCTCCTGGGCGCCGGAAGGGGAACCGAAGGCTGTGGTGCAGATCGTCCACGGCATTGCCGAATACGCCTTGCGCTATGACGGCTTCGCCCGGTATCTGGCGGAGCGGGGCTTCCTGGTGGTGGCCGAGGATCACATGGGCCACGGCCGATCCATCGACGGCGGCAGCATCCAGGGGTATTTTCACGGCGGCTGGTTTGCCGCGGTGGAGGATACCTACCGGCTGCTGCGGAAGACGCGGCAGGAATATCCCTCCATCCCCTATGTGCTGCTGGGCCATTCCATGGGATCGTTTATGGTCAGAACCCTGCTGTGCCGCTATCCGGACAGCGGCATTGCCGGCGCGATCCTCAGCGGCTCCGGCTGGCAGCCCGGTGTGGCCCTGGCCGGCGGAATCCAACTGGCGCAGGCGTTCTGCGCCCGGGTGGGGCAGACAAATCCCAGCCAGACTCTGGACAAGCTGATCTTCGGCGGCTATAATAACCGTGTGGAGCACCGGCGCACCAGGTTCGACTGGCTCAGCCGGGATCAGAAGGCGGTGGACGCCTATGTGGCGGATCCCCTGTGCGGCTTCACAGCCTCCACCGGACTGCTGCGGGATATGCTGCTGGGGATTCGGTTTGTTCAAAATAGGGAACATCTTAAGGCCATGCGACCGGATCTGCCGGTGTTGTTCATCTCCGGCGGGGATGATCCTGTGGGGGCCTACGGCAAAGGCGTTCTCCGGGCGGTTCAGGCATTCCGGGAGGCGGGGATGAAACATGTCTGCTACCGGATCTACCCCCTGTGCCGTCACGAGCTGCTCAATGAGATCAACAAGACGGATGTGTACGAAGATATCCAAAAATGGCTGGAGCCGGTGCTAATGGAGGAATGAGTCCGTTTTATTGGACTGTTGATCTGATATACTGTCATCACAAAGGAAAACGAAAGGTTGATGACGATGTATCAGATGCGCTATGTAGGCGGACATGTTCAGGTATATGATTGGAACGGAAACTTCCTGTTTTCGGCGGACACCGAGCGGGAGGCAAGAGAGGAATGGGAGGACTATGCCGAATCCGCGGAATCTGCGGCTTGACATTTGTTACGACGGAACTCGCTACCGGGGATGGCAGCGGCTTCCCGGGCGGGAGGATACCATCCAGGGCAAGCTGGAGACGGCGCTGAGCCGGATCCTGGACGAACCCATTGCGCTCAGCGGCAGCGGCCGCACCGACGCCGGGGTTCACGCCCAAGGCCAGGTGGCAAATTTTCATTGCGTCAGTCAAATGCCCTGCGGGGAGATCCTGGCGAACCTGCGCCGGTATTTACCTGAGGACATTGGCATATACTCCTGCAAGGACGTCTCCCAGCGGTTCCACGCCCGGCTCAATGCCAAGCAGAAGACCTACCGCTACCGGATCTGGAACAGCGAAGGGCCTTGCGTGTTTGACCGGCGGTATGTATGGGCGATGCCGGAGCCGCTGGATCTGGCGGCGATGCGGGCCGCGGCGGAGCATATGCTGGGGCAGCATGATTTTTCTGCCTTCTGCGGGAATCCAAAGATGAAGAAATCCACCGTCCGGTATATCCGCACATTGGATATTTGCCGCCGGGGGGAGGAAGTACAGATCCTGGTCACCGGGAACGGCTTTTTGCAGGGAATGGTGCGGATTCTTACCGGCACTCTGGTGGAGGTGGGCAGAGGACAGCGTAGCCCGGAAAGCATTCCGGAGCTGTTCGGAGGGAAACGGGCACAGGCTGGCTTCCTGGCCCCGCCCCAGGGACTGTGCCTGATGGAGGTAGACTATTGAACATACAGATTTTCGGCAAGGCAAAGTGCTTTGACACCCAAAAAGCCCAGCGCTGGTTTAAAGAGCGCGGAATCCCGTTCCAGTATGTGGACCTGAAAAAGTACGGCATGTCGGGCAGGGAGTTTGACGGCGTTCTCCGGGCGGTGGGCGGCATTGACGCGCTGATTGACTGGGAGAGAAAGTCCCCTCAGATCACCCTGATGAAGTACATGGAGGATAAAACCGCCAAGGAGGACAAGGTCTTCGACGATCCGACGCTGATGAAGACGCCGGTGGTGCGCAATGGCAAGCAGGCCACTGTGGGCTATTGTCCTCAGGTGTGGGCGACCTGGGAATAGAATCAAGCCGAAACAAAAGCAGCTGCGGGATTTCGCGGCTGCTTTTTCTGCCTTTTCGATAAGATATGGCTTGCGAATTTCCTAAAAAAATGGTATGCTAGGAGGACATAATGACGAAAATCCTGTCTGACCTCAACGCCCTGGTTTGGGGCGTACCCGCTCTGGTGCTGATCCTGGGAGTGGGGTTGTATCTGAGCCTGCGTCTTGGCTTTGTCCAGCTGCGGCTGCTGCCCCGGGCTTTGCGGGGATTCTTTGGCAAGCTCAGCGTCCGGGAGGATGCCGAAGGGGTATCCTCCTTCCAGGCGCTGTGTACTGCCCTGGCAGCGACTGTAGGCACCGGTAACCTGGTGGGGGTGGCAGGAGCCATCTGCCTGGGAGGGCCGGGGGCGGTGTTCTGGATGTGGATCTGCGGGATCCTGGGTATGGCCACCAAGTATGCCGAAACGGTTCTCGCGGTGCGCTACCGGGTGAAGACAGAGGACGGCTACGCTGCCGGACCGATGTATGTGATCACCCGGGGCCTGGGGAACCGGTATCGGTGGCTGGCCCGGTGCTACTGCTTGTTCGGCATTGTGGCGGCCTTCGGCGTAGGCAACGCAGCCCAGGTCAACGCGGTGGTCACAGGCGTCAACGGCGTGATCCACCGCTTCGGCGGCAGAACCGGCTGGCAGGGGAATTTCATGCTGGGACTTGCCCTGGGGGTGCTGCTGGGGACGTTGCTGCGCGGCGGAGCCAAGGGCATCGCTTCCGCCGCTCAGCGGTTGGTGCCGCTGGCATCGGCGGCGTATATGCTGATGTGTGTGGGCGTACTGGCTGCCTGCGCAGGACAAATCCCCGGCGCCGTTTCCGCCATCGTCCGGGGCGCGGGATCCCCCCGGGCGGTGACCGGCGGACTGATCGGATCCGCCTTTCAGGCGCTGCGCATTGGATGCAGCCGAGGCGTTTTTACCAACGAGGCAGGAATGGGCACCGCGTCCATCGCCCACGGAGCAGCCCGGGTCTCCCACCCGGTGGAGCAGGGGATGATGGGAATGGTTGAGGTGTTTTTGGACACGCTGGTGATCTGCACCTTGACGGCCCTGGTGATTTTGGCCAGCGGCGTACCCATCCCCTATGGCCGGGATGCCGGGGCGGAATTGACCACTGCGGCCTTTTCTTCCGTTTATGGGCGGTTTGCCGCAGCGGCCATTGCCCTGGAGCTGTGCTGCTTTGCCATCGCTACGGTGCTGGGCTGGGGGTTTTACGGCGCCCGTTGCGCCCAGTTCCTGTTCGGCAGCCGGGGCTGGAAGGGGTTTGTCATGGCGCAGACCGCCATGGTGGTGCTGGGGGCGGTGATGGATACCCGGGACGTTTGGCTCCTTTCCGAAACGGTAAACGGCCTGATGGCCATTCCCAATTTGATCGCGGTGGCGGTGCTGACCTCTGAGGCCGTCCGCCTTACCCAAGAATACAAAGAGAACGGCAGATAACACTGCCGGCGGAGGTGCTTATGCAGATTTCTATCAATGCCAACCGTTGTGAACCCTCTCCTATGCGGAAATTCCATCCCTACGCCCTGAAGGCACAGAAAGCGGGCAAGCGCATCTATCACCTGAACATCGGCCAGCCGGATCTTCCTACGCCGGAGGCCTACTATGAGGCCGTCCGGGGCTTTGGTGAGCGAACCCTGGAGTATGCCGAGTCCCCCGGCATGCCGGTGCTCATCGACGCCATCCGGGGCTACTACCGGGATCTGGGGGTAGATCTGGAAGAACAGGATGTGCTGATCACCACCGGCGGCAGTGAGGCCTTGCTGCTGACCTGTCTGAGCATCTTGGATCCGTATACCGAGGTAATCATCCCGGAGCCGTACTATCCCAACTATACCACCTTTGTCCACGCCGCCGGCGGCGTTATCCGGGCGCTGCCCACCAATCCCTGGGAGGGTTACCGTTACGCCAAACGAGAGCGGATCGAGAGCCTGATTACCAAGAATACCCGGGCCATCCTCATCACCAACCCGGGCAATCCCACCGGTGTGGTGCTGGATCAGCAGGAGATGCGGATGATCGCGGACATCGCCAAGGAGCATAATCTGTTCCTGATCTGCGACGAGGTATACCGGGAATTCTGCTACGACGATAAGTTCGGCGTTCCCACCATGGCCCGGTTCCGGGACATTGACGACAATCTGGTAATCATCGACTCGGTCTCCAAACGTTTCTCCGCTTGCGGCGCCCGGGTGGGGTGCGTGGTCACCCGGAACCGGGAGCTTCAGCAGGCGCTGCTGAAATTCTGTCAGTCCCGTCTGGCGGTAGCTACCATCGACCAGGTGGGCGCGGCGGCGCTGTATACCGTGAACCATGATTTTTTCCGCCGGTGCAAAGCGGAATATCAGCTTCGCCGGGATACCGTGATCCGGAAGCTGCGCCAGATTCCCGGCGTGGTGGTGGAGGAGCCTATGGGCGCGTTCTACGTTATGGCCAGCCTGCCGGTGGACGACGCGGATAAGTTCCAGTATTGGCTGCTGGAGAATTTCTCCGACCGGGGAGATACGGTCATGTTCGCCCCCGGCGCCCCCTTCTACGAAACCCCCGGCAAGGGTGTGAATGAGGTGCGGATCGCCTATGTCCTGAAACAGCAGGATCTGGAGCGGGCTATGGATGTATTGGCCAAGGGCATCGCTCACTACCAGCGGACGGTGATGAAGCTCAAGCCGCCTGCTGAGCAGGTGTAAGAAAACACGCTGGCTTCCGCCGGGTCTGAGGAAAGACCGGTTGCCGGTGTTCCGGTATGTCGCAAATATTTCACAATTCGTTCATTTTTAAATTGACGTACCTATGGTGCCGTGATACAATAAGCGCGTAGTTTATTAAAGAGAGGAGAACCATTATGTTTTGTCCGAAATGCGGTCAACTTTGCAATGACAACGCGGCCTTTTGCCCTGCCTGCGGAGCCGATCTTCGCGAAAGCGGGCCCGTTTCTCCGAGCCGGGGGAACGATTCGTTCCGCGCGCCGATCAAACAGCGCAGCATCGCCGTATGCATCATTTTGACCTTTATCACCTGCGGGATCTACGGCATTTACTGGCTGGTGTGTATGGTCAACGATCTGAATACAGCTGCCAATACCACCAACGACACCACCGGCGGCGTGGTATTCCTGCTGAGTATCATCACCTGCGGCATTTACCTGTGGGTGTGGATGTACAAGGCGGGAGAAAAGGTCGCTATGATCAAACGGCGCAGCGGCGGATATGCCGAAAGCAACAACGGTCTGCTGTATCTGCTGCTGGCGATCTTCGGTCTGTCCATTGTCAGCTACTGCCTGATTCAGTCTGAGCTGAACAATGTGGCTGCCTACTGATTCTCCGGGAAAGCGCCTGCGGAAGGTTTTGCTTCTGGGCGCCGGTCTGGGCTTGGCTGGGCTTGCCTATGGGCTGTTATGCCGCCGGCTGGGATTTGGGATCCCCTGCCTGTTCAACCTGGTGACAGGGTTACAATGCCCCGGCTGCGGTGTAAGCAGGATGTGCGTGAGCCTTATGACGGGGGAATTGGCCGCTGCCTGGGAGCATAATCCCGCGGTTCTGTGCCTGCTTCCCTTCGGGATGGCGGTGGGGTTGGACTGCGCCCTGCGATACATTCGAACCGGCGTATCCGCTCCCCACCGGTGGGCGGAACGCCTGTGCGCTGCCATGGCGGGGATCCTGCTGGTTTTCGGCGTGGCAAGGAATTTTTAAGGAAATCGGCAAGCGCTGACGCCGAAAGCTTTTGGCGTCAGCGCTTGCCCGTTGCGTCATAGATGAAGCCGCTCTTGACCGATTTTTTACGTCGAGGACGGTTTTTGTTTCATTTTTGTGCCGAATGGAATTGAAATCCCTTGACAGGGATGCTATAATGTAGTTCACCTATTGTTAGGCTGATCGAAGATCGGGGCCGGGAGAATGAAGCAAGCGCGGTTTGCGCGCCTTCCGGCGTTCCCTGCCAGGGTATACTCACTTGATGATTCTGAGAGGATGAAAGGAAATGGCAAACGAGAAAAAGGTGGAGCAGATCACAGATATGGAGGTAGACTTTGCCCAATGGTTTACCGACGTATGCAAGAAGGCGCAGCTGATCGACTATTCGTCCATTAAGGGCGTGTTTATCTACCGGCCCTATGGCTACGCGATCTGGGAGAATATCCAGAATATCATGGATAAGGAATTTAAGAAGGTAGGGGTGGAGAATG
The DNA here is from genome assembly GCA_944385545.1 of uncultured Oscillospiraceae bacterium. GTDB lineage: Bacteria > Bacillota > Clostridia > Oscillospirales > Oscillospiraceae > Faecousia. Next base: position 132,523 of record CALWXQ010000001.1, read on the forward strand.
TATACATGCCTCTGCTGATCCCGGAAAACCTGCTGCAGAAGGAGAAAGATCATGTGGAGGGCTTTGCCCCTGAGTGCGCCTGGGTGACCATGGGCGGCAGCGAGAAACTGGAGGAGCGCTATTGCATCCGCCCCACGTCGGAGACGCTGTTCTGTGAGCACTTCGCCCAGGTGATCCAGTCCCATCGGGATCTGCCGCTGAAATACAACCAGTGGTGTAGTGTTCTGCGCTGGGAGAAGACCTCTCGTCCGTTCCTGCGTCACCGGGAGTTTTTGTGGCAGGAGGGTCACACCATGCACGCCACCGCCCAGGAGGCCCGGGACTTCACCGAGCAGATGTTGAATGTCTATGCGGACTTCTGTGAGAATGTGCTGGCCATGCCGGTGACCCGGGGCAGGAAGACCGACAAGGAGAAGTTCAACGGCGCCGAGGCTACCTACACCATCGAGTGCATGATGCACGACCGGAAGGCTCTCCAGGCGGGCACCTCTCACTATTTCGGCGATGGGTTCGCCAAGGCCTTTGACATCACCTACACCGATAAGAACAACCAGCGGGTCAATCCCCATCAGACCTCCTGGGGGGTGTCCACCCGGCTCATCGGCGGCATCATTATGACCCACGGCGACAACAACGGCCTGGTTCTGCCGCCGAAGGTGGCTCCCATCCAGGTGGTGATCCTGCCGGTGGCCCAGCATAAGCCCGGCGTTCTGGAGGCTGCCCAGGAGCTGAGGGCCCGATTGGCGGCAGCGGGCCTGCGGGTGAAACTGGACGATTCCGACAATTCCATGGGCTGGAAGTGTGCCGAGTATGAAATGAAGGGCGTGCCACTGCGGGTGGAATGCGGCCCCCGGGATCTGGAGAAGGGCCAGTGCGTGCTGGTTCGCCGCACCGACCGGGAGAAGGTCGTAGTCAAGCTGGAGGAGTTGGAAGCGGCTGTGTTCCAGCAGCTGGAACTGGTGCATCAGGGGATGTACCAACGGGCCAAAAAGAATCTGGACGAGCATATCTATGAGGCCCACACCCTGGAGGAGGCCAAGGCCATCCAGGAGGAAAACGGCGGCTTTATCAAGACCATGTGGTGCGGAGACGAGGCATGTGAGCGGAAGATGAAGGAAGTGGCGGGCATGTCCTCCCGGTGCGTTCCTTTCAACCAGGAGCACCTGGGCGACACATGCGTCTGCTGCGGCAAGCCTGCCGGCAAGATGATCTACTGGGGCGTGGCCTATTGACGGATCACAAAAAGGGAGGCGATCCTCAGGGGACAGCCTCCCTTTTGTTCAGTGCAAAAGGAGCGGTATGGAGCGTATATTGATTATTGGCTGCTCTTGCAGCGGAAAATCCACCCTGGCGCGGGCTATGGGTGAAAAACTGGGTCTGCCGGTGGTGCACCTGGATCAGCTGTGGTGGCGGGAAGGTTGGGAGAATGTCTCCATAGAGGAATTTGACCGGAAGCTGGAACGGGTTCTGACCCGGGACAGCTGGATTATGGATGGGAACTACGCACGCACCATGGACGCCCGGATCGCCCGGTGCGACAGTCTGATCTATCTGGATTTCAGCCGATGGGCATGTCTGTGGGGGATGGTTCAGCGGGTCTTTAGGAACTATGGAAAGGTTCGCCCGGATATGAGCCCCGGCTGCCCGGAGCGGTTTGACTGGGAGTTTGTCAAATGGATCTGGAACTACAACCGGAATAACCGGGTGAAAAATGAATTGCACCTGGCAAAAGCCCGCCACGCCAAAACGGTGGTGCTGAAAAACCGGAAAGAGGTGCAGGCTTTTCTGCGGGGATTGTAAAGAATACTGGAACTGCACAAGGGGGCGTCTCAAGTTTTTGAGACGCCCCCGATGCTTTGTCAATTATGATCTGTTAACGCCGCATTAGCAGCCGAAACCGCACAGCTGGCTGAGGATCTGCCAAATAGAGCAGCAATTCGATCCACAGTTGGTGTTGCCATTGAAAATGAACATCTTGCTGACCTCCTGGTAAGTATTTGTCCCGCGAGGACAGTAGGATTGTAACCGATTTGCAACTATTTTGCAAGCTGTAAATTCTGGAAGCCGGGCGGCGGCTCAGGCGCGCAGGAATTTGGCGTCAGAGGCCGGGATCCCGGCTGCGTCCGGCACAAACCGCTCCGCCCGCATGCGCAGGTCATATTTTTCCCGCAGAGTGGAAATGGTTCGCATCATGTCCGAGGCGTGGTGACGATCCAGCGCGGCTTGATCGGCCCAGCGATCAATGAGAAGAACGGTTTCCGGATCGGACAGGGAAAGAAAGTAGGCGTACAGTTCGTTCCCGGGCGCTTGGCGGATGGCCTCGGCTGTTCCGCTGCGTTCCATTTCCTCCGCAAAGCGCCGGGCGCTTCCGTTTTTGCCGGTATAGTACAGGTGAACGGCGATGCTCATAATGCTCCTTTCCGAGAAAAAGTTGCAGCACCGGCAAAGGCGGGGCTGCAACTTTTTCGATCAAACGGTTTTTACACGATGCCCTGGGCGTTCATGGCGTCGGCTACCTTCAGGAATCCGGCGATGTTGGCGCCGGCAACATAGTTGCCTTCCATGCCGTACTCCTTGGCGGCGGCATCCACGTTGTGGAAAATGTCTACCATGATGGTCTTCAGCCGGGCGTCTACTTCCTCGAAGGTCCAGCTGAGGCGCTGGGAGTTCTGGCTCATTTCCAGAGCGGAGGTGGCTACGCCGCCGGCATTGGCAGCCTTGCCGGGGCAGAACAGAATGCCGCTCTTTTGCAGATATTCCGTTGCGTCCAGGGAGGTGGGCATGTTGGCGCCTTCCGCCACGGCGAAGCAGCCGTTGGCCACCAGGGCCTTGGCATCCTCCAGCAGAAGCTCGTTCTGGGTGGCGCAGGGCAGGGCCACGTCGCACTTGACAGTCCAGACGCCCTTGCCTTCGTGATATTCCGCATTGGGACGGAGCTTGGCGTACTCGGTCAGGCGGGCGCGCATCACCTGCTTGACCTGAATCAGGGTCTCTACGTCAATGCCGTCGGGATCGTAGATCCAGCCGCTGGAGTCGGAGCAGGTAACCGGCTTGGCGCCCAGCTGCCAGGCCTTTTCAATGGCGTAAGTGGCTACGTTACCGGCGCCGGAAACCACCACGGTCTTACCGGCCAGAGACTTGCCGTTGCACTTGAGCATCTCGTCGGTCAGGTACAGAAGACCATAGCCGGTGGCCTGGGTGCGGGCCAGGGAACCGCCGTAGGACAGGCCCTTGCCGGTGAGGACGCCTTCATACAGGCCGCGAATGCGCTTATACTGGCCGAACAGGTAGCCGATCTCCCGGCCACCTACGCCGATGTCGCCGGCGGGCACGTCGGTATCCGCGCCGATATGCTTGCACAGCTCGGTCATGAAGCTCTGGCAGAAGGCCATGATTTCCCGGTCGGACTTTCCCTTGGGGTCAAAGTCGGAACCGCCCTTGCCGCCGCCGATGGGCAGACCGGTAAGGCTGTTCTTGAAAACCTGCTCAAAGCCCAGGAATTTGATCACACTGAGGTTGACGCTGGGGTGCAGACGCAGACCGCCCTTATAGGGGCCGATGGCGCTGCTGAATTGGACACGGTAGCCGTTGTTCACATGGGCCTGCCCCTTGTCATCCACCCAGGGGACCCGGAACATGATTACCCGCTCGGGGGTGGTGATCCGCTCCAACAGAGCGTTCTTGCGGTATTCGTCCTCGTGCTTCTCGATTACAACCCGCAGTGATTCCAGAACCTCGTATACGGCCTGGTTGAATTCGGGCTGATCCGGGTTCTGCTTTTTGACCCGTGCCAGGGTTTCGTCTACATAGTTCATGAACAAATGTCCTCCCTAGAAATAGTGTATGCTCCACATTTTAGCAGAAGCGGATAAAAATTACAAGAGGTTTTGCAATTTTTTTAGCGCCAAATTGCAAAAACAGGAAAAATCTCCATGAATACACAAAAATGCCTTTCAAAATGAAAGGCAAGTTGTGAAAAAAATCAAATTCGCCGAGGGATGACAGTGGCGCGGAGCACGTGTACAAGGGTGTCCAGCTCCTCCGCAGTGGTATCCTTGCTCAAAGAGACGCGAAAGGAGGCGTCGATGACTTCCGGAGGCAGATCCATGGCGGACAGAACGTGGCTGCGATGGCCTTTGGCGCAGGCGCTGCCGGCACTGACGCAGATCCCCGCGTCCTGTAAAAGATTGATGGTGTTCTGCACCGGGATGCCGGGAATGGCGACGCTGAGAATATGCGGAGCCTGGTGGGCGCCGTTGATGACCACTTCTGGCAGGGGAGAAAGCCGGTCGATCAGCCGATCCCGGAGGGCGGACATGCGCAGCGCCGCTTCCCGCCCGGCGCAGGCTTCCGCGGCGCAGGCGGCGGCAAAGCCGAAAATAGCCGGGGTGCCTTCCGTACCGCTGCGGTAGCCGCCTTCCTGACCGCCTCCCAGGAGCAAAGGGGGAAAGGACTTCAGACGGGGCGAAATATACAGCGCTCCCGCCCCTTTGGGGCCGTGGATCTTATGGGAGGAAACGCTGATCAGATCCGCCCCCAGGGATTTGGCGGCAAATGGGATCTTCAGAAAGCCCTGAACGGCGTCGGTATGAAACATGGCCTCGGGGCAGAGTTTATGGGTCAGCTTTGCCATTTGGTCGATGGGCATAACGGAGCCGACTTCGTTGTTGACCATCATTATGGAAACCAGGATGGTATCCCGGCGCAAAGCGGCCTTCAGGCTGTCAAGCTGGACGGTGCCTGTATGGTCGGGCCGCAGGTAGGTGACGGCGTAGCCCTGGGCCTCAAGCTCCTTCATGCAGTTGAGAACCGCCGGATGCTCAATGGCGGTGGTGACGATGTGCTTACCCCGCTTTCCCAGGCGTTTCACGGTGCCGAAGACGGCCCAGTTGTCGGCTTCGGTGCCGCCGGAGGTGAAGAATACCCGCTCCGGCTCAGCGCCCAGGGCGGCGGCAACCTGACGACGGGCGGAGCGCAGTCTGTGAGCGGCTTCAATACCGAAGCCGTATAGCGCGCTGGGATTTCCCCAGGCGTCGGTCAGCGCGTTGGTCATTGCCTCCAAAGCCTCAGGACAGGGTTTGGTGGTGGCGGAATTGTCCAGATAAATCATGAAAAATCGTCCTTGCTTTCCAATTGGTACGGGAGGATGGCTTCGTACCCTCCATTTTATTTTCCCACACAGAATCGCTGGAAGATCCTGGCGGTGATGTCCTCCCGGACGGTGGCGCCGGTGACCTCGCCCATGGCGTACATGGCCTGTTCCACGTCTGTAAGCACGGCGTCCGGGGTCATGCCCAGTTGAAGTCCCTGCATGGCCTGTAGCAGGCTTTCGTAAGCGCGGCGGCAGGCGTCGAACTGCCTGGGGTTGGTGAGGATAGAGCCGTCGCAGGGGGTCTGACCCTGGAACATGGCGTCTACCACATCCGCCAGCTGGTCGAGGCCTTCGCCGTCTTTGGCGCAAATGGGGATCACGGTGGTGAAGGGCAGGTCGCAGGGCTGAACCACTTGCCCACAGTCGGATTTGTTGATCAGCGCGATGGCGTTTTCCCGCTCCGTGCACAGATCCAAAATGGCGTGATCCTCCGGCGTAAGCGGCTGGGAACCGTCGCATACGAACAGGATCAGGTCTGCGCTTTCCATGGCCACCTTGGAGCGCTGCACGCCCATTGCCTCCACCGTGTCGGCGGTGTCCCGGATCCCGGCGGTGTCGATGAGGCGAAGCCGGGTGCTGCCCAGCATAATGGATTCTTCCACGGTATCCCGGGTGGTGCCGGGGATGTCGGTAACGATCACCCGGTCATACCCCGCCAGGGCGTTCAGAAGACTGGATTTTCCCACATTAGGCCGTCCCACAATGGCGGCGGCGACGCCATGGCGAAGGATTCGGCCCTGGGAGTAGGTTTGCAGCATTGCGTACAGGGCCTTGGCGTCCTGGCGGAGGGTGCCGCTGTAGTTTGCCAGACCAAAGTCCTCGATATCCTCGTCGGGATAATCCAGTACCGCGTGGAAATGGCTGCACAGGTTAGTAAGGTCGTCGTAGATGGGGGCCAATTTTTTTTGCAGCACGCCGCCTACCTGCCCGGCGGCGTTGGCGGCGGCGTCGGCGGTCTCGGCTTCGATCAGGTCGATCACCGCTTCCGCCTGGGTCAGATCCAGCTTCCCGTTGAGGAAGGCTCGCTTGGTAAACTCACCCCGCTGGGCGGGTCTGACGCCTGCCAAGTACAGGGCCTCCAGCCCCGCGGCCAGAACGGCGGGGGAGCCGTGGCAGTGAAATTCCACCGTATCCTCCCCGGTATAGCTGTGGGGCGCCCGGGATACAACGGCCATACATTGGTCGATGACCCGGCCCTGGCTGTCCCGCAGGCTGCCCATCACCAGCTTCCGATCCGGCACCTGGGCCAGAGAGGGGGCGTGGATGGGAGCGAATACCTGTCCGGCTGCGGCTATGCAGCCGTCTCCGGACAGTCGCAGGATGCCGATGGCGCTGATCTGGCTGCCGGTGGATATGGCGGCAATGGGATGTGACATAGTTTGCTCCTTTATATACTGTCCAGAAATTCCAGGGGATCTCCCTGGCTGGCGATGAAGTGCATCAGCATGTACGCGCACATGATCGCCACGTTTTCCTCCCGCAGGATCCGGCGGCATTCCTCCCGGTCGGCAATGACCACCTGGATCTCCTCGCTGGCCTCCTGATGGCTGCTGGTGGGCTGGCCGCTGCAATAGCCGAAAACGGTGCCGCAGCTCTCGTCGGTCATGCCCACGGTGGTGAAGAAGGGGCGGCAGCAGCATCCGCCGTCCTTGGGCAGGAAGGTCAAACCGGTTTCCTCGTACATCTCCCGGATCCCGGCCTGCATCATATTCTCCCCCGGTTCTACCAGGCCGGCGGGGAATTCGTAGACATACCCGCCTAAAGGATAGCGGTATTGGCGAACCAAGACGACTTTGTCCTTCTCCGGCCCGTAAATGCCGTACAGAATAACGCCGTTGGGGTCGTTTTTGTGGCTGACTGCCTTTAGCTGAGGGATATCCACCGCCCGGGAGGCAACGTAATAGGGACTGACCCGCCCGTCCCGGTGGACTGCCTCAAATTCGTAAAAGTTCAAAAATCGGTTTTGGGTTTTCTTTTCAATTTTTCCGACTTTGCTCATGCTGATCCCTCCAAAGGAAAATTCAGAGAATATTCTGGAATCACTATACCATTTTTATGATAAAAATGCAATATCCGGGTATACTGCCATGGGGTGAGCCTATGACGGACGAACAGATCCGCTGCCGGTTCGCGGGGGCGGATGATTTTATTGCCCGGGAACTGACCTGCGGCGGATTGACCATATATGCCTATGCCATTGACGGACTGGTAGCCAGTGCCAGCATGTCGGAATATGTTCTCAAACCAATCTCGGAGAATCTGCGGGGGAACAGCCTGGAGGAGCTTTACCAGGCGGCGCTGAGCGGCGCCGTGTACAATAATGTGGCAAAGCCCTGCGAATCCCTGGAGGCGTTGGCGCAGAAACTGGTGAACGGCTTCTGTGTGGTGCTGTTTCCCGGCGCGGGGGCCATTGCTTTTGAGGTCAGAACCGGAGTCAGCCGGGGGCCCGCCGCTCCCGAGGTGGAAAATACGGTCAAAGGCCCCAAGGACGCCTTCGTGGAGACCATTCGCATCAATACAAGCCTGATCCGACGCCATTTGCGCACGCCGGATCTGCGGCTGTACGGGACGGTGGTGGGGCGGCGAAGCCTGACCAATGTGGCGGTGGTCTGGATCGAAGGGATCACGTCGCCGGAACTGGTGCGGCGAATGAAAAGCAGACTGGCCTCCATCGACATTGACGGGCTTCTCTCCCCCTCCGCGGTGGAGGAATATGTGACCGGCTCCCGGGCCACAGCTTTTCCGCTGATGCAGTACACGGAGCGGGCGGACAAATTCAGCCAGGGGCTTCTGGACGGTCGGGTGGGTTTGCTGGTGGACGGATTGCCTCTGGCCTATCTGGCTCCCGCTGGATTGGGCTATCTGATGGACAGCCCGGAGGATCGCAGCCGGGACTATGTATCCGCTTCCTGCATCCGGCTGCTGCGCTATTGTGCGCTACTGGTGAGCCTGCTGCTGCCGGGATTTTACATTGCCATGACTCAATTCCACCAGGAAATGATCCCACTGCCATTGCTCAGGGCAATGATTGAGAGCAAGCGCAGCGTGCCCTTCCCAACCACAGTGGAGGTGTTGGGCTTGCTGATCGCCTTCGAGCTTCTCCAGGAGTCGGGCATCCACCTGCCTCAGGCGGTGGGGCAGTCTGTCTCCACCATCGGCGGCATTGTGGTAGGAACCGCGGCGGTGGAGGCGGGTCTGATCTCGCCGGCGGCGCTGATCGTGGTCAGTGTGGCGGGGGTGTGCGGCTTCGTGCTGCCTAACCGGGATCTGGCGGAGGCCATCCGGGTGTGGCGGTTTGCTATTGCCGTATTCGGCGCGGCCCAGGGACTGTTTGGGGTAACGGCGGGATTGCTGATTCTGGTGATCCATCTGGCAGGGCTGACCTGCCTGGATGTTCCCTATCTGGCGCCTTTCAGCGATGGCGGGGGAACGTCGGTACTGAGGCCCCGGCTGAAATTCCAGAGGATGCGCAATTGGCGGCTGCATCCGGCAGATGAGGAGAACCAAGGATGAAGCGCTGGATTTTGCTGGCAATTGCAGCGGCGGTGGTGGTGAGCGGGCCTTCCGCGGGAGGAAGGGACGTGGCACGGCTGCTTCCGGTGGAACTATTATATATATACCGCAGCGGGGATCAGATCCTGGTGGAAACGGATACGGGGGATCTGGGAACAGGCGGCGATCTGACGGCTGCGCTGGAGGATCTGAAGGCGTCCGCGTCGGCAGAGATCTTTTTGGAGACGGCGGACTATCTGATCGTTACGGAACAGACCAAAGACCTGATTCCTCAGCTATGGAACATTCTCAGACCGGCAACAGAGGTTTGCCTGGGGATCCGGGCGAATGCCAAAGCGGCGGGATTCCTGACGGCGCACAGGCCCGGAGTTACCTTAAACGATATGCGCGCCGGGGTAACGGAGCTGCCGGTATTGATCCAGACAGAAGGGCGGTATCATCTTGTGGGAACAGAAGACTTCTGAAAAGCAAACAGCCGCCTGGCTGGCGGCGGCTCTAGCTGCGCCGGTGGCCCACGGCGCAGCGGGGTGCACATGGCCTGCGGCATTGCTCACCGGCGGTGGATGCCTGGCGCTTTGCTGGTTTGCGCCGCGGCTGGGGAACTGGGATCGCGGCTGGCTGGGGTGGCTGCGAAGCGTTTGCATCGCGGCAATGGTTTGCCGGATACTTTATTGGATGAGGGGTTATTGGCCGGGACAGACAACCCCATACGTACTGCCGCTGACGCTGCTGGCCTTGACCGCGTGGGCGGCGGGAAGCGGAAGGGATCGTGTGATCCGGACAGGCTGTGTGCTGCTGTGGCCGCTGATGGCGCTATTCGGTGCGGTGGTGATTTCCGGCATACCGGAAGTGAAGTGGAGCAATTTGACGCCCAGTTGGAAAATGACAGACGCGGATCTGCTTATGGCGATGCTGATCCCCCTGCTCCGGGAAGAGAACGGGGAAGGGAAGCAAGGATGGGTGCTCCTGGGGGCAGGCGCGGCGGCAGTTGTGATCAGCGTGGTGTCCGCTGGGGTGCTGTCGGCGGGAGCCGGGATCGACACTCCTATGTATGAACTCAGCAGAAGCCTGAGCCTGCTGGGGATAGGGGAGCGGCTGGAAAGTCTGATCGCCGCGGGAATGACGCTGGGGTGCTTCACAGCCATGGGCTATCTGCTGGCAGCCTCAGGGGAACCGGGGATGGGGAGCAAGCGCCTCTGGTGCACGGTGATCCTGGGGGCAGTCTTGTTTGTGCTGGGGATCCCTGTGGACAGCCGCTGGATCGCCATTGGGATCATCGTACTGTGGGTGATTCTGCCTGGATTGGGCAGCCTTAAAAATAGTTTAGGAAATATGAAAAAAGGGGTTGACAAATAAAACCAACGATGGTATCATATGCAAGCTGTCCCGGAAGGGGCGGCGAAAAAGCGAAGCGGGAAAAGAAATTTGAGAAAACTTGA
>CALWXQ010000002.1 GCA_944385545.1 uncultured Oscillospiraceae bacterium
TTATTCCGTTGCCGGCTTCAGTTCTGTGCCGTCCATAAGGCGCACATGATCTACCTGATCCATGGGGATGGTCTCCTCCGCGGTCAGGTGCCAGCCGCCGTTCGGGACCAGCGGAATCTCCCTGCCATCGGTAAGCACCGCTGTGGGATAGATCCCGTTTTTGTAGTCCGCCATATCCGCACCGGTCTCTCCCTCCCGGAAGGAATAGGAAGCGCCGAAGGAGCGCAGCACCAGGGAGGTCAGCCCCACTTCCCCATAGACGTCGGTTCCGTCGGCCTTCCAGCCGACGACGGTGCGGAAGGTCACCGGCTCCGACACGAATTCCAGCTCCCGGAAGTCGCTGTCCTGGAAAGAGAGGTCAAAGGACCAAACCCCTTCCGCCTCCCATTGGACAACCTGCTTCCCGGTTTCCTGATCCCAATATTCCGCTTTCAGGTCTTCAATATACACATTCCAGTGCTGGTCGGAAGTAATCACCGGTTCCGTGCCTTCGCTATGGTACGCCCGTTCCATAACGATATCCACGGTGTTGTCCTTCCCGTCGCCATCTTCCCGGGCACTCCAGGTACCGTTGGCTCCGTAGATGTCCAGTTCCTCTTGGCAGACCAGGTCGTTCATTCCCTCCCAATTTCCGGGCATGATCATGATGGTCTCATTTCCCACCCGGGTCAGGATAACCCCCTCCGGGGCGGTGATCCCCACCACCACCCGAATCATGGTTCCATCGGTTTCGGCGGACTTCAGTTCCAGGGTAACGCCGTTTTGGGTCTGCTTTCTTTGGGCGGTGTCCACATTCTCGTTCCCCAGCAGCAGGCTTTCCTCTCCGGGATTCACCTGGACGGAGAAGTCGATGGCGTCCACCGCCTGCTCCAGCTGCCGGTCTGTCATGAATGTCTTCGTCACGTCTTCGTCGGAATATTCTTCCATGCCCGCATCCAGGCTCACCGCTACCGTTCCTTCTGCCTGATCACTGAAAATCCAGACTCTGCCATGGGTGGGAGAGCGGAGGATCAGTACCTGATCGCCGCCGGCGGTGGTGTAGTTCCACTCTTTCCAGTCTCCGGTGTCGTTGAGGGAGCAGTAATTTGTGGTAAAACAGTCCTTGGGACTGTAGGTGTAGGTCCCCAGAATGGAATAGGGCCACACCGTCTCCTCCGGCAACTCCATATGGAAATAGAACCAGAGACCCCCGTTTTCATAATACCCGCTGGCAAAGGAGTCGATGGACGCCCCCACTTCCGGGTTTCCGATTCCGTTTTCCAGCCCCAGATAGCGCAGCAGCGCCTTTTCACTTCGGTTCTCCACCGAGGCCCCGGCCAGTTTCAGATTGTATTTTCCGGCAATTTCATCCACCTTGTCCTTCATCTCCTGGGAGTACAGATTGTACGCGTCATACTCGGCAGGAAATTCCATGGGATCGTCCTTATTGGCATAATAGATGGCATGGTCGGGATCGTAGCTTTCCGCGAACTCGTACCACTCTTTTGCCGCCTGGTAGGCCGGGGTGTCCTTCAGCCCCGCGAAGGTCAGCACCTGCTCTGTGACGGTCTCATAGCCCTGCAGCTCCAGATTCTCGTCCCACACCTCTTGCGTCACTTCCCGCTGACCGACTTTGAAGTCCTCCATGGTCAGCACATACACCGCCGCGCAGCCCACCAGGCACAGCACTCCGGCGATTACCGCCGCGATCAGCAGCGGATGCTTGGGATTTCTTCTCATACTGGTTCCTTCCTTTCCGGCAGGCGTTTCCCCGGACGACCGGGCCAGAATGGTTTCCAGCAGAGCGTCCTTCTCCTCCCGGCTGAGCCGGACAGGTTCATAGGCTTCTTTCAGAGAAAACTTGGTCATCCGATCCACCTCCTAACATGGTTTTCAGCAGTTTTCTTGCCCGAGCCAGCCGGGTCCGTACCGTTGCCTGGGGACAGCGAAGCGCCCCGGCGATCTCTCTGGCGGTATAGCCTTCGTAATAGTACAGATGCACCACGGCCTTGTATTCCGTCGGAAGGGAAAGCACCGCCTCCAGCACCGGGTTGTCCCTCAGGGACGGCCCCGAGGCCAAGTCAAAGTGGTCGTCTATGGATTCCTCCCGGCGGTACATCCGCTTCAGAGCGTCCTTGCACAGGTTGGACGCGGTGACGATGAGCCATGCCTTTTCATGGCGTTCATTTTCGAAGGCCCCGCCCTTACGGATCAGCCGAAGGAAGGTCTCCTGAACCATATCCTCGGCCTCGGGCTTGTTCTTCATAAAGGAATAGCAAATGCAGTAAACGGTATCTACATTGCGTCTGTAAATTTCCGTGATCTCTTTGTCCGTACGCAACAAAGAAGCCATGGCCTTCACCTCCTTCACCATAGATACGACTGGAAAACCAGATTTTGTTTCACGCGCAAAAAACCCGTGCAAAAAATTGCACGGGCCAGACTGTTGAAAAACCACTGGCGCGGGAGCGCCCTGGCTCCCGAAGTGCAAGAGGTAAGCGCAGCGCAGTAGCGGGAGTGAATGAGACCATAAGTGGGGTGTCAGAGCCGCCACCGGCTCGCCGCAGCGAGTGTCAAAAATCTCTGATTTTTGACTGAGGGGTTGGGGAAGAATGGAAAAAATTTGCCCAATTCTGGACAAAATGGTAACATCTCACCGCTTTCAACCCCTCCGTCACGCGGCTCGCGTGACACCTCCCCTTGCACAGGGGAGGCTTCGGTGCGGTGCAAGCCGTTTCATTTTGCGCTTGACTTCACTTATTCGACACGCTGACCCGTGCAAAAAATTTGCACGGGCCTTTGTTTCATCTTATTCTTCCCCGGCATCCTCCGGTTCCGGCAGCCGATTGGCGTCGGCGTTGATGTAGGCCATCAGCTCGTCGCCGGTGATGGTCTCCTTCACCAGCAGGAACTCGGAGATCTCGTCCAGCAGCGCCCGCTTTTCCGTCAGGATCCGCTTGGCGTCGGCATAGGCGTTTTCCAGCAGCCGCATAACCTCCTGGTCCACCCCCGCGGCGGTTTCCTGGGAGCAGTCCATATAAGCCTGGCCGTCCAGGTACTGGTTCTGCACCGTGGCGGTGGTCATCAAGCCAAACCGCTCGCTCATGCCGTACTGGGTGACCATGTTCCGGGCCAGCGCGGTGGCTCGCTGAATGTCGTTGGCGGCGCCGGTGGTCTGGATGCCGAAGACCACCTGCTCCGCCGCCCGGCCGCCTACCAGGGTGCGCAGCTCGGTGCGCAGCTCGTCGGCGGTGGACAGGAACTTCTCCTCCTCGGGCATCTGCATGGTGTAGCCCAGCGCGCCGGAGGTGTGGGGCACAATGGTGATCTTGGAAACCGGCTGGGAATGCTTCTCCAAAGCCGCCACCAGGGCGTGACCCACCTCGTGGTAGGCCACCAGCCGCTTTTCCATATCGGTGAGCACGGTGTTCTTCTTTTCCGTACCGGCGATTACCGTCTCAAAAGACACCAGAAGATCCTCCTGATTCACCGCCTTCCGGCCCTGACGAACGGCCCGCAGAGCCGCCTCGTTGACCAGATTGGCAAGATCCGCGCCTACGGCGCCGGCAGTGGCCTGGGCGATCTTCCTAAGATCCACGTCCTCGCTGAGCTTGATCTTCCGGGTATGAACCTTCAGGGTATCCAGACGGCCCTGGAGGTTGGGGCGATCCACAATGATCCGCCGGTCAAACCGGCCGGGGCGGAGCAGGGCCTTGTCCAGGATCTCCGGCCGGTTGGTAGCAGCCAGACAGACAATGCCCTTGGACGGCTCGAAGCCGTCGATCTCGCTGAGGAGCTGGTTCAATGTCTGCTCTTGCTCGGAGTTGGAGCCGAACCGGTTGTCCCGGGAGCGGCCCACGGCGTCGATCTCGTCAATAAAAATAATGCAGGGAGCCACCTTTGCCGCCTGCTGGAACAGATCCCGCACCCGGCTGGCGCCCATGCCCACGAACATCTCCACAAAGTCCGAACCGGAAATGGAGAAGAACGGAACGTTGGCCTCCCCCGCCACCGCCTTGGCAAGCAATGTCTTGCCGGTACCGGGAGAGCCTACCAGCAGGGCGCCCTTGGGCAGCTTCGCGCCGATGGCGGTATACTTCTGGGGATTGTGGAGAAAATCAATGATCTCCTGCAAGGATTCCTTGGCCTCGTCCTGACCGGCCACGTCCTTGAAGGTGACACCGGTCTGCTTTTCCATATAGACCTTGGCTTTGGATTTGCCGAAGCCGCCCATCATGCCGTCGCTGCCCATGCGCTTGGTGAGCATATTCATTACCAGGAACAGTCCGCCGATCATCACCGCGTAGGACAGAATCATCATAATCAGGGAGTTGTCCTCCACGATCTCCTGGTCCACCTTGACGCCCATGGCCTCCAGCTTATCCGCCAGCTCCAGCACGTTGCCGGCGGGCAGGCCGGTATAGCAGGCCTTCTGCATAGACGGATCCTTCGCCGCCTCCTCCTTGGTCAGGTATACGATCCGATCCGATCGGATCAGCACCTCGGCCAGCTGGCCGCTGTCCATGGCTTCTTTAAATTCATCATACCGGGTCTGGGTGTACTGGCTTTTCTCCACGGCGTTCAGCGCCCAGCTGAACAGCAGCACAATCACCACCGTGATCAAAAGCGCGGTAACAATGCTGTTTTTGGGCCGGTCACCGCCCTCCGGTTTTTTATTTTGGTTATTGTCATTGCCCCGATTGGGTTCCATATCCTCTCGCCTCCTCGTGGTTGCGTTTGTGTCATCATAGCACATTTTGGTGCCGTAGGCAACGAATGATTCTCGACGAGTCGGTAAATTTTCTGTGAATATCCGACAGAAACGGAGGGTTTTTCCAGTCTGGTAAAAAATAGGAGTTGAGAAATGGCAAAAAATCTGTTATAATGATAGAGTTTCTAGCTTTGCCCTGAGGAAACCACCGGCAAGCAGACACGATTTTATCCTTTCTCTCTCTGAAATAAGACCACAATTATGGAGATGCGCTTATGAGTGAAAGATCCCGTTCGTATAACCCCCACCGTCCTCCCCGCCGCCAGGACAAATCTCCCGCCCCCCAGGCCGAGGAGGCAGAGGGCCAGCTGGAGGGACGCAACGCCCTGCAGGAAGCCCTGAACAGCGGCCGTACCATTGACAAGGTATTCGTCGCCGCCGGTGATACCGACCGCAGCCTCCAGCGGCTGGCCGCTCTGGCCAAGGAGGCCGGGGCCGTGGTGGTGAGTGTGGATCGCCGGAAGCTGGACGCCATGTCCGTCACCCGGGCCCATCAGGGCATCATCGCCCTGGCCGCCGCCCATGTCTACTATACCATAGACGACATTCTGGAGAAAGCCGCCGCCCGGGGGGAAGCCCCGCTGATCGTGGTCTGCGACGAGCTTACCGATCCGCACAACTTAGGCGCCGTTCTCAGAAGCGCCGAATGCGCCGGTGCCCATGGGGTGGTCATCCCCAAGCGCCGCAGTGTGGGCCTCACCGCCACCGTGGCCAAGGCCTCCGCCGGCGCCGTGGAGTATATGAAGGTCGCCAAAGTCGCCAACATAAACAGCGCCATCCAGGAGCTGAAGGAGAAGGGCGTCTGGGTCTACGGCACCGCCGCCGAAGGCTCCGTGCCTATGTACCAGGCGGATTTTACCTGCCCCGCGGCCATCGTCATCGGCAATGAGGGCGACGGCATGAGTCCCCTGGTTCGCAAAAACTGCGACTGTCTGGTGCACATCCCCATGAAGGGGAAGATCAGCTCTCTGAACGCCTCCGCCGCAGCCTCGATCCTGCTGTACGAAGCGGTGCGTCAGCGCATTTAGCCAGGAGGATTCCCATTATGGACAACAAAAACGAACTTCAGGACTTTGATTTGGACGAGATTCTGAACGAATTCCACGACCTGCCCCAGGAGGCGGAAACGGAGGTGGAGCCGGACGAGGAGCTGGACGCTCTGATGCACCTGCCCGAGCTGACCATCACTCCCGTCACCGTGAAGCAGCCCGGTTCTCTGGCTGCCGGTGACGACAGCCCGGCAGATCCGGATCCCGCCGGCAGCGAGGAGGCCACGGAGGCTTCCCTGCCCCACCCCGCCGAAGACGGCGAGGCGCCGTCAGAAACGGAGCCGGCCCCGGATCCGCTGGCCGCCGATACCATCCGGATGGATCCCGATGCCCTGTCCGGGAACCAGTCCCCGTCGGAGCCGGATGAGGCCGTTCTGGCCGCCGATACCATCCGCGTAGGCGAGCCGGCCAATCCGCCTGTGGAGGAAGAACCCGCCGTGGAGACGGAGGAGACCTTCATCCCCTCCCCCATTCCCTTCACCCCCCGCTCCCGGCTGAAGGAGCTGAAAAAGAAGCTGGTCTCCGGCCCGGAAAAGCGGTACTATGAGCTGTCCGAAGTGGGCGTAGGCAAGCTTCAGCTGGCCATCCTGCTGAATTTGCTGATCGTGATCCTGTGCGCCGGTGTGACCACCCTGTTCACCCTGGATATGGTGCCGGAAAACCGTCTGCGGCTGGTGATCTTCAGTCAGGTGCTGGCCATGATGGTCTCCGCCCTGCTGGGCTGTCATCTGATGATGGACAGCATTCAGGAGCTGTTGAAAGGTCGCTTCACGGTGAACACCCTGCTCACCGTAACCTTTGCCGCCTGCATGGTGGACGCCGCCTTCTGTCTGACGGAGCTGCGGGTGCCTTGCTGCGCCGCCTTCAGCCTGGAGATGACCTTTGCCCTGTGGGCCCGGTGCCATCGCCGCAACACGGAGCTGGCCCAGCTGGATACCATGCGCAAGGCCGTCCGGCTCCACAGCATTGTGAGATCCCCGGATTACTACGAGGGCAAGGCCGCCTTCCTGCGTGCCGAGGGAGAGGTGGAGGACTTTATGGACAACTATACCAAGCCCTCCGGCCCGGAAAAGGTACAAAGCACCTATGCCCTTCTGAGCCTGCTGATCTGCGTGGGCATTGCGGTATTCGCCGGGATGCGCCACGGCGTCAGCATGGCCGTCCAGATCCTGTCCACCTCCCTGCTGGTAGCAGTCCCTGCCAGCTTCTTCGTCTGCCTGACCCGGCCCATGGCCATTCTGGAGCAGCGGCTGCATATGGTGGGCAGCGTCCTGTGCGGCTGGCGCGGCGTCAAGGGTCTCGCCGGCAAAGCCGTCTTCCCTCTGGCGGATCAGGATTTGTTCCCCCAGGGCAGCACCAAGCTCAACGGCGTCAAGTTTTACACGGATCGCAGCCCTGACGAAATCGTCAACATGACCACCTCTCTGATCTGCGTGGCAGGGGGCGGTCTGGTGCCGGTTTTCCAGCAGCTGCTGACCAGCCGCAGCGGTATGCTCCACCCGGTGAGGAACTTCCGCAACTATGGCGGCGGCGGGATCGGCGGCGAGGTCTGCGGCGAACCGGTGCTCATGGGCACCCTGAGCTTCCTCCAGGACATGGGAGTGGAGATCCCCGAAGGCACCATGGTCAACCAGGCGGTCTACGCCGCCATTGACGGGCAGCTGTGCGCGGTCTACGCCATTTCCTATGCCAAGATGCGTTCCGCGGCCGCCGGTTTGATCACCCTGTGCGGCTACCGGAAGCTGAGTCCCCTGATGCTTTGCTCCGATTTCATGCTTACCGAAAGCTTTCTGCAAGCCAAATTTCATGTAAAGACCAACCGGATCATCTTCCCCGCCCAGGAAACCCAGGCTGCCCTGAAGAAGGTACAGCCCGATCCCCAAGCGCCGGTGCTGGCCCTGTGCACCCGGGAGGAGCTAATCGGCCCCGCCTATGCCGTCAGCGGCGCCCGGGCTCTGCGCACCAGCGCCAAGCTGGGCGTGGTCATTCATCTGCTGGGCGGTGTTCTTGGCATGCTGATTATGCTGGTTCTGGCAGTTCTGGGCAATACGGCGCTGCTTACCCCTACCAATATCCTGCTCTATCAGCTGATTTGGGCCATTCCCGGCCTGCTGGTCACCGAGTGGACCAGAACCGTTTGATCTTTCAATTTCCGGATACGGCGAGAGCGGCCCTTTACCGGCCGCTCTCATTTTTGTATTTCCCGGGAAAACCGAAAGGCAAAGGTTGCAAATTGTAACGCTTTGTTGTATAATGGTCAGCAGAGTTCGCCCCCAGGGCAGCTCCCTTTTCCACGCCGTCTTTCGGCAGGGAGCCGCAAAGCGCGCGGCCGCGTCGGTTTCCGCCGCGCCTTCTCGATCTCCCTGTGAAATAACTCATAACCAGGAGGAACCATCATGTACAGAAGAAATGCCCTTGCGATCACCGCACTGATCCTGATATTGGCTCTGGTTTGCGCTGCCTGCGGCGGCGGGGATGAGGCAACCTCCCCGTCCGGCGACCAGACTCTGCCTACCGGCCAGCCCCTTGGCCTGTCCGACTGTGAGCTTACCGCCAGCACCTGGAGCAGCCCCAACGGCGCCACCGTCCACCTCAGCGCCGTCCCCTTAGGCTATGACCAAGGCCAGAGCGCCGAGTTCGTGGTTCGTCTGGACGGGGATGAGGCCTTCCGCGGCCCCTGTGAATGGACCGGCAGCAGCTACACCGCCTCCGCAGATTTGAACGCTGCCGACGGTTATTGCTACTACGTAGTCCTTACCTCCCCCTCCGGCGAACAGCTGGAGCTTCCGGTGAACACCCCCAGCGAACCCACCGACGAGGCGCTGATCAATATGAGCGACGCCTTGAACGCCTACTGCGAGCTGGTCATTGACGATTCCAGCCAGAACGGCAGCGATCTGACCATCACCGGTACCGCCCGGATTCAGCCCCCCCGGATCTACAACGCCGGCGCGCCGATCACCTGCGACAAGGCCGAGCTGGTGCTGACCTTCAACGGTGAGCAGACCCAGCGGGTGGATCTCACCGTCCCCGAGCGGGGCGACGGCGGTCTGTACGAATTCTCCGTCAGCGGCACCACCTTCAAGGTGCCCTCCATGGAGGACGATCAGCAGCTGATCCTTCAGCTGGATGTAACCCTCTCCAACGGGCAGGCCCTCAGTTCCCCCGGTTGTTGCTGGTTCTATAACGACGGTCAGCTGATCCTGGCCGTAGGCTGATCCACCGGGTCCGCGTTTGTCGGCGGCTCCCCACCGGGAGCCGCCGTTTTTTTCGGAAGAAGCCGCTCTTTCCCGATTCCCGCCGGTGTTTTCCCCTGCTGAGGGCGAATTATGTGAACTTCCGCATTTTCCACAAATTTGCGCACGACTATTTTCTTTTTATGTGAATACTATAAAAAAGTTGAAAAAAACCGTATTTTGAGATTGATTTTACAGGCAATCTATCTTACAATAAACATTGAGCGGATTTTGAAATCGGAAGTTCTCCGCGTTTCGACTGAGGTGATGGCTGTTGCTGAATATCGTGCTGGTGGAGCCGGAGATCCCCCAGAACTGCGGGAACATCGCCCGCACCTGCGCCGCCACCGGAGCAAGGCTTCATCTGATCCGTCCGCTGGGCTTTGATATCTCCGAGCGGGCCGTTCGCCGGGCGGGTCTGGACTACTGGTCTATGGTAGAGGTCTTCGATTACGAAAACTTAGACAACTTTTTCGCCCGCAACCAGGTGCAGCAAATGTGGTGCCTTTCCACCAAGGCGCCCAGGTGCTATACGGAAGCGGTTTTTCAGGACGGCTGCTACCTGTTCTTCGGCAAGGAGACCAAGGGGCTCCCGGAGCAGTTCCTGGCCGAGCACTACCAGCAGTGCCTGCGCATTCCCATGCGGCAGCAGGCCCGGAGCCTGAACCTGAGCAACTGTGTGGCAATCACCGTCTATGAAGCGCTGCGTCAGCTCTCATTCCCGGAGCTGAAGGATTTCGGAACCATGCGAGTGTAACTCGCAAGATCATTTATATGTTATTATGGAGGGTTAACCATGAACTACAACAAGAAGTCCATTGAGGACATTGCGGTAGCCGGCAAGCGGGTGCTGTGCCGCTGCGACTTCAACGTTCCCACCAAAAACGGCGTCATCACC
The DNA here is from genome assembly GCA_944385545.1 of uncultured Oscillospiraceae bacterium. Taxonomy (GTDB): domain Bacteria; phylum Bacillota; class Clostridia; order Oscillospirales; family Oscillospiraceae; genus Faecousia. Next base: position 9,934 of record CALWXQ010000002.1, read on the forward strand.
TCTGACAAGCGTATCGTGGCCGCTATGCCCACCATCCGCTACCTGGTTGATCAGGGCGCTAAGGTCATCCTCTGCTCCCACATGGGCAAGCCCAAGGGAGAATATAAGCCTGAGCTGAGCCTGAAGGTGGTTGCCGACCGGCTGAGCCAGCTGCTGGGCAAGGAAGTCATCATGGCCTCCGACGTGGCCGGCGCCGACGCCCAGGCCAAGGCCGCCGGGCTGAAGGACGGCGACGTGATGCTGCTGGAGAATACCCGTTTCGAAAAGGGCGAGACCAAGAACGATCCCGCTCTGAGCAAGGCCCTGGCCGATCTGGCGGAGATCTTTGTCAACGACGCCTTCGGCACCGCCCACCGCGCCCACGCCTCCACCGCGGGTGTGGCCGACTATCTGCCCGCCGTCAGCGGCTACCTGGTGCAGAAGGAAGTTTCCATCATGGGCAAGGCCCTGTCCAACCCCGAGCGTCCCTTCGTGGCTATCCTGGGCGGCGCCAAGGTTTCCGACAAGCTCAACGTCATCAACAACCTGCTGGAGAAGGTGGACACCCTGATTATCGGCGGCGGTATGGCCTATACCTTCCAGGCTGCCAAGGGCAGCACCGTAGGCAAGTCCCTGCTGGACGAGAGCAAGATCGACTACTGCAAGGAAATGATGGCCAAGGCCGAGGCCAAGGGCGTTCAGCTGCTGCTGCCCGTGGACGTGGTGGTTGCCGACGCCTTCCCCTCCCCCATTGACGGCCCCATTGACGTTGCCACCGTGGCTGCCGACGCCATCCCCGACGACAAGGAAGGCCTGGATATCGGCGAGCAGACCTGCCAGCTCTTTGCCGACGCTGTGAAGAACGCCAAGACCGTGGTTTGGAATGGCCCCATGGGCGTGTTTGAGAACCCCACCCTGGCCAAGGGCACCATCGCCATGGCCCAGGCTCTGGCCGATTCCGACGCCGTGACCATCGTCGGCGGCGGCGACTCCGCTGCCGCCTGCGAGCAGCTGGGCTTCGCGGACAAAATCACCCACATCTCTACCGGCGGCGGCGCCTCTCTGGAATTCCTGGAGGGCCTGGAACTGCCCGGCATTGCCTGCCTGGAAGACAAGTAATTGTCATATCTCTGTAAACCGGCTCCGGCGCGTCCGTCCAGAGTGGACGCGCCGGAGATCCCCAATCCCACGCCCATCACCTGTCGGTGATGTAACTACGCAAAACCGCATCGGGCCGCTGGCTTTGATGTTTCAATAAAGGAGAAAAGAAAATGAACAGAAAGTATCGTAAAACCGTTATCGCCGGTAACTGGAAGATGAATAAGACTCCATCCGAAACCAAGGAGTTCATGGGCCAGCTGAAGGCCATTATGCCCAAGGGCCGTTGGTGTGACGTTGCCCTGTGTGTCCCCGCCGTATGCATCCCTGCCGCCGTACGCGCCATGCGGGAGACCCGGGTGGGCATTGGCGCCGAGAACTGCAACGCCAACCCCTCCGGCGCTTACACCGGTGAGATCTCCACTTCCATGCTCACCGACGCCGGCTGCAAATATGTGATCATCGGCCACTCCGAGCGCCGCGCCATGGGCGAAACCGACGCCGACGTCAACGCCAAGGTTCTGGCCGCTCTGGAAGCCGGCCTGATCCCCATCATGTGCTGCGGCGAGAGCCTGGAGCAGCGGCAGAACGGCGTCACCGCCGAGTGGATCACCATGCAGATCAAGCTGGGTCTGAAGGACGTTCCCGAGGAGAAAATCCGCAAGGTCATCATCGCCTACGAACCCATCTGGGCCATCGGCACCGGCCTGACCGCCACCCCCGAGCAGGCTGAAGAGGTCTGCGAAATGATCCGCACCGTGGTGCGCAAGCTCTACAGCTCCAAGAACGCCCGGGCCATTTCCATCCTCTACGGCGGCTCCATGAACGAGAAGAACGCCTTCGAACTGTTGGCCCAGCCGGACATCGACGGCGGCCTGATCGGCGGCGCTTCCCTGGTGCCTGAGAAGTTTGTTAAAATCATCGAGGCGGCAAATCAGCCCACCGTGTAATCCATAACGCTTTCAGGGCATCTGCGGCTTCGCAGGTGCCCTGTCTTTCCCTTTGGAGGTATTTTTTCCATGGAAACCTTACTCCTTCCTGGAGCGGATCCCGCCACCGCCGCCGTTGCCGCCGCGCTGATCCGTCAGGGCCAGCTGGTGGCGATCCCAACGGAGACCGTCTACGGTCTGGGGGCGGACGGCCTGAACGAAGAAGCCGTGGCCCGGATCTTTGCGGCAAAGGGGAGGCCCCAGGACAATCCCCTGATCCTGCACATCTGCGGCCCGGAGCAAATGGAGCAGTTCTGCCATCACATCCCCCAAAAGGCCTATGACCTGGCGGAGGCCTTCTGGCCCGGCCCGCTGACCATGGTACTCCCCGCCAGAAAAACCGTACCAAAACGCACCACCGGCGGGCTGGATACCGTTGCCATCCGCTGCCCGGACACCTCTGTGACCCGGGAGATCATCCGTCTGTCCGGCGTGCCCATTGCGGCTCCCTCCGCGAATCTCTCCGGCAAGCCATCCACCACCACGGCGGAGCACGTCCTCCATGACCACAACGGCAAGATCGCCGCCGTGGTGGACGGCGGCCCCTGCCGGGTGGGGGTGGAGTCCACCATTGTGGATCTGACGGAGGATCGGCCCCGGCTGCTGCGTCCCGGCGGCGTAACCCCGGAGCAGCTCATCGCCGTGCTGGGCGATCTGGTGGTGGACAAAGCGGTCACCGCTCAGGTGGACAAGGACGCGGTGGTCAAGGCCCCGGGGATGAAATACCGGCACTACGCCCCTTCGGAGCCGGTGGTCATCGTCTCCGGCAGTCGGGAAAAGGCCGCCGCATATATCCGCCGCCACTTTGTCCCCGGGGATCGGGTGCTGTGCTTCCAGGAGGAGCTTCCCCTGTATGAAGGCTGCAGCCCTCTGTCCTACGGTCGGGAGGCTGACGTGAACACCCTGTCCGCCGGCCTGTTTGCCGCGCTGCGGGAACTGGACGATCCTGCCATCCATCAGGTCTACGCCCGGTGCCCGGTGGGCGGCGGGGTGGCCTACGCCGTTCAGAACCGGCTGAAAAAAGCCGCCGCCTTTCACATCGTTGACGCGGAGGCAGAGGAATGATCCTGGGAATCACCGGCGGTACCGGCTGCGGAAAAACCACTCTGCTGCGGCTTATCGGCCGGCAGGGCGGCCTTGTGCTGGACTGCGACGCCATCTATCACCGGCTCCTGGAGTCAGACGAGGCACTTTTGGCCGCCATTGACCACCGGTTCCCCGGCGTGGTGGAGCAAGGCGTGCTCCATCGAAAAAAGCTGGGGGCAATGGTCTTTTCCGACGAACAGGCCCTGGCGGATCTGAACCGCATCACCCACAGCGCCGTCCACAGCCAGGTGCTCGCCCTTCTGACGCCGCCTCCGGCTTTGGCCGCCATCGACGCCATCGCCCTTTTGGAAAGCGGCATGGATCGGCTGTGCGACGTGACGGTAGCGGTCACCGCCCCCACCCAGGCGCGGATCCGGCGGCTCATGGCCCGGGACGGCATTTCGGAGAGCTACGCCCGCAGCCGTATCGCCGCCCAGCATCCGGAAAGCTGGTACCGGCAGCGCTGTGACTATGTGCTGGAAAACGATGGGGATGAAGCGCAATTTTATCGGAAATGTCTTGTTTTTTTACAACAAATCGGTATAATGGAATCGTCCGGGGCTGTTTCTCGGACATACAGACAGATCACAGATAAAGGAGATATGGATATGACCACTGATGAACTGCGTCAATCCCTGCTGATGCAGCCTAAGAACGGCCTGACCCGGCTCAGCGACCAGCAGCGGGCCGATATGGAAGCTTACTGCCGCCGGTACATGGCCTTTATGGACGCCTGCAAGACCGAGCGGGAGGCCACCGCCTGGGCCGTCCGGGAGGCGGAAAGCCGAGGCTTTCAGCCCTTCACTTCCGGCATGACGGTCAAGCCCGGGGATAAGATCTACTACAATAACCGGGACAAGGCCATTGCCCTAGCTGTAGTGGGCACCGAGTCCCTGGCCAAGGGCGTGAACATCTGCGCCGCCCATGTGGATTCCCCCCGGCTGGATTTGAAGCCCACCCCGCTGTACGAGGACGCGGAGTTGGCATTCTTCAAGACCCATTACTACGGCGGCATCAAGAAGTATCAGTGGACTACCATCCCCCTGGCCATCCACGGCGTGGTGTACCGCAAGGACGGCTCTGTCATCACCGTCACCATAGGCGAGGAGGATTCCGATCCGGTGCTGATGGTCACGGATCTGCTGCCCCACCTGGCCGCCGACCAGATGCAGAAGACCATGGCCAAGGGCATCGAAGGCGAGCAGCTGAACGTGGTGCTGGGCAGCCAGCCCCTGGAGGGCGAAGGCGCCGACCTGGTGAAGCTGAACATCATAAAGCTGCTGAATGAGAAGTACGGCCTGATCGAAGCCGACTTCCACTCCGCCGAGCTGACGGTGGTGCCTGCCGGCAAGTGCCGGGAGGTGGGCCTGGATCGCAGCCTCCTGGGCGCTTACGGCCATGACGACCGGGTCTGCGCCTATGCGGAACTGGAGGCCCTGTTTACCCTGGAGCAGCCTGCCAAAACCGCAGTGTGCATCCTGGCGGACAAGGAGGAGATCGGCTCCGTTGGCGTCAGCGGCATGCTCAGCCACTACTTTGAGCACTTTATGGGCGGCCTGTGCGATGCACAGAACGTTAAACTGGAGGACTGCCTGGCAGCTTCCTTCTGCCTCTCCGCCGACGTGACCAACGCCTTCGACCCCAACTTCCCCGAGGTCAGCGACCGGCGGAACAATGCCTTCGTCAACTACGGCGTAGCCATCTGCAAGTACACCGGCTCCCGGGGTAAGGGCGGCTGTTCCGACGCCTCCGCCGAGGCCATGGGCCATGTCCGCACCACCTTGGACAACGCCGGGGTGATCTGGCAGCTGGCTACCCTGGGCAAAGTGGATCAGGGCGGCGGCGGCACCGTGGCGGCCTACATGGCCAACCGGAACATCGTCACCGTGGATGCCGGCGTGCCGGTGCTGAGCATGCACGCCCCCATGGAGCTGGTCTCCAAGCTGGATTGCTACGAGACCATGCTTGCCTGCAAAGCCATCTATCTGGCGTAAGCCTTTCTTCGGCGGCCCTTTTCCGGGCCGCCGAAGCTGTTTTGCGTCGTGCCTGCCTTTGCTATTGACAAAAGCCCCGCCTTCGTGTATAATACCGCCGTAACTTCATAGGACAGTTCGTGACCATCCTGTCGGTAAACAAAACTAGGGATTTTGGATGGGCGTTGTTGCGCCCGTTTTGTTTTTATGGGCGCGAACTGCGCCCATTTTTTATGGTTAAGGAGAGTTTCCCATGAGCAAGCGTGTCCGTTACCTGACCCACGGCGCCATCATCGCCACCTTGTACGCGGTACTGACCCATATGCAGAACCTTCTCGTTCCCGGCAGCGCCACCTGGATGAGCCAGCTGCGCCTGTCGGAGGCCCTGTGTGTGCTGGCCTTTTTCACTCCCGCCGCCGTTCCGGGGCTGACCCTGGGCTGTCTGGCATTCAACCTCACCTTTTCCGCCGCCCTGCCCCTGGACTTCCTGGTGGGATCCCTGGCTACCCTGCTGGCGGCCCAGGGGATGTGGATGTGCAGAAACATCACCGTCAAAGGCTACCCGCTTCCGGGCATGGTCATGCCCGCCCTGACCAACACGATTCTGGTAGGCTGGGAACTGTCGGTGTACATCGGCGGCGGCTTCTGGGTCAACGCCCTGTCCGTGGCGCTGGGAGAGCTGATCGTGCTGCTGGTTTTGGGCAGCGTGATATACTGGGCGCTGAAGCGCCGGAAACTGGAAAAATTGTTTTCGAAATAAGGAAAAAAGCCCTTGCACTTTTAGAAAAAAACAGTATAATGTACCCAGCTTATTATAATTTTCTAAGAGGTGTTCCATTTTGAACAGCAAAAGCCGGAGCATGCTGCAAGGGCCTCTGCTCCAAAGCATTCTGACCTATACCATTCCTATCATTCTGACCAGTCTGTTGCAGCTACTGTTCAACGCCGCGGATCTGATCGTGGTAGGCCGCTTCTGCGGCAGCGTCTCCGTGGCGGCGGTGGGCGCCACCGGAGCGCTGACCAATCTGCTGGTCAACTTCTTCATCGGCCTGTCGGTAGGCGCGGGCGTTACCGTCGCCCACGGTCTGGGCAGCCGGGAGAACCGGGTGGTGCACTGCACCGTACATACCGCTCTGCCCACCGCCCTGGTCAGCGGCGTGGTGCTCTCTATAATCGGCATCTCCTTTTCCGAGGATCTGCTGCGGCTCATGGATACGCCGGACAACGTGCTTCCCCTGTCCACGGTTTATATGGAGATCTACTTTTCCGGCATCACCTTCACCATGATCTACAATTTCTGCGCCGCCATTCTGCGGGCGGCGGGAGATACCAAAAGCCCCCTGATCTACCTGTCCATCGCAGGTGTGGTGAATGTGGTTCTCAATGTATTCTTTGTCACTGTGTTCCACATGAACGTGGCAGGCGTTGCCCTGGCTACCACCATTTCCCAGGGGATCTCGGCGGTGCTGGTGGTGCTGGCCCTGATGCGGCGTACCGACGCCTGCAAGCTCACGCTGTCCAAAATGCGTTTTTACAAGCCACAGCTGTTGAAAATGATTCGCATCGGTCTTCCCGCCGGCGTCCAGGGCTCCCTGTTCTCCATTTCCAATGTGCTGATCCAGTCCTCGGTGAACTCCTTCGGGGATATCTTCATGTCCGGCAACGCCGCTGCCGCCAACATCGAGGGCTTCCTTTACGTGTGCATGAACGCCTTCCACCAAACAGCGGTAAACTTTATCGGTCAGAACGCCGGCGCCAAGCAGTATCCCCGGGTATACCGGACAGTTTGGATCTGCCTGGGCTGCGTCACAGCAGTGGGGCTGAGCCTGGGTACGGTGGGCTATCTTTTGGGGCCGCAGCTGCTGTCCATCTACATCACCGACTCCCAGGAGGCCATTTCCTACGGTATGATCCGGCTGAGCTATATCTGCCTGCCCTACTTCCTGTGCGGACTGATGGATGTGACCACCGGCGCCCTCCGGGGCCTGGGCGCTTCCTTCGTCCCCATGGTCATCTCCGTTTTGGGCGTATGCGGCCTACGGATCGGTTGGATCTACACCATTTTCCAGCTTCCCCAGTACCACACCCCCCAGTGCCTGTACTTCTCCTACCCCATCTCCTGGGCTTTGACCTTCCTGGTTCAGCTGGTCGCTCTGTTGGTGGTATACCGCCGGCACGTCAAGGCTCTGTCCCCGGAGTTGCATGCCATCTAAAAGGCCCGATTTCCTACGCCGTTGCCAGGCGAATCGCCAAACAAGCAGAGCATCCCGGAGTCGAACGACCCCTACAAATCCAAAACGTCCCCGGGCGCGCGGTCCAAGCCGCCGCCCGGGGACGTTATTTTCTATACCTTGGCAGGCCTGTGCCGCTTCAGCAGGAAGATCCCGGTCAGAAGCGCCAGAGGGAACACCATAGCCGTCAAGATCCCCAGTTTCAGGTTCTCCCCGGCGGCGCTGGAAACCATTCCCACCAGGGTCGGCCCACCGGAGCAGCCCAGGTCTCCCCCCAGGGCCAGCAGGGCGAACATAGCCGTACCGCCCCGAGGCAAGGATGCCGCGGCTTTGCTGAAGGTTCCCGGCCACAGGGTTCCCACAGACAAGCCGCACAGCCCGCAGGCCAGCAGACTTAACTGGGGCAGCGGCAGGAATACGATCCCCAGGTACGCTGCCAGACATAGCACCGTGCTGCCGGTCATGAACCGATCCAGTTGAATCCGGTCGCCGAACTTTCCGTAGAAGGCTCTGGTCAGGCCCATCATCACCGCAAAGAGCATGGGTCCCGCCAGATCGCCGGCGGTTTTGGAAATCCCCAGGCCCTTTTCGGCAAAGGTGGACGCCCACTGGCTCACCGCCTGTTCACTGGCTCCGGAGCACACCATCATGATCAACAGGATCCAGAACACCTTGTCCCGGAACAACTCCCCCAGGCGAAGGCCCCGCTCTCCCTCGGGGATCAGGGGCGCGATGGGGACTGTGGTAAACGCGATTCCGTTGCACACCGGGATCACAGCCCAGAACAGGCACAGATACTTCCAGTTTTCAATGCCCAATGTCTGAAAAAACACCGTAGACAGCAGCACTACGCCCACATGGCCCCAGCAGTAGAAGGAATGGAGCATGCTCATAGCCTGCTCCTTGTGATCCGAAGGACATGCCTCCATCACCGGACTGACCAGCACCTCCAGCAGACCGCCGCCGATGGCGTAGATCATCACCGAGATTAAGATCCCGGCAAAGGGAGACGGCAGCGCTTCCGGCAGTACCGACAGCAGAATCAGTCCGGCGGCGGAAGCCACATGGGCAGCGACCATACAGACCCGGTATCCGATCTTGTCCACAAAGGCCACGGACAGCAGATCCACCAGCAGCTGGACGCCGAAATTGAAGGTAACCAGCAACGTGATCCGGGACAGTGGAATATCATAGGTTCTTTGCAGGGTCAAAAACAGAAGGGGCACAAAGTTATTCACGATGGCCTGGACAATGTAGCCCACAAAGCAGGCGGTTATGGTTCTGTCATAACGGTGATTCATGAAACGTTCCTCAAACTTAGGGAAGCTCTGATTAAATCGGCAAGAGCTGATGCCGAGAGATTTTGACTCAGCCGAAAGTTTAAAAAGTGGAGGAATACTGTATGTATTTCCCACTTTTTAAACTGCACGGATGGGGCAAAAGATCCGGCATTCAGCCGAAGACGATTTATTCAGAGCTTCCTTAGAGAATACAGCGGATTCGCGCTTACAGCACTGTGCACTTTTCCGGGGGCAACTGCCCGGTGATCAGCGTCCAAACCCCGGCGGCGTCCCCGCCTTCCATGCAGGTGTGCGGCAGGATAAAGCTTCTCTGGGGCGTGATAAACAGGTAGGTAGCCAGGGTGTCCCGGTAGGCGTGATGGATCTTCTTCCAGGGATACCGGGCCTCCTCCTTCTCGTTGTACACATGGATCCCGTCCTTCCGGTCGGTCAGCTCCAGGGTATAGACATGTTTTCCCCGCTTCAGTCCCAGCTGGGTGATCTGCTTATTCAGCGACAGGAAGAAATTCACCGCCAGCAGCGCCGGAACCCCCAGTCCTACCGCCAGCAGCACGCTGCCAAGCAGAACCGCTCCGGAGACCCGGCGCATGGAAAAGCAGATTCCGGCGCTGACCGCCAGGATCAGCGCGAACAGCACCGGATTGCGCCACAGCTTCCGGCGGCGAAACACATCAAACATGGTAAACCGGCGAAAGATCTCATCTGTCAAAATGACCTCAATGATCATAAAGCCCTCCATTCCGCCGCTCCCGGCGGCTTATGGTAAAGTATGTATACTATAGCATAAATCTCCCGGCCAGGCAACGGTGAAAGTCTTGAAAAACCCGAAAAGGGATGGTATGATAAGAAATATCGGGGAAAAGGGGGCTTATGCGGATGAAATCACCGGCCATGCAAAAATCCCTGCTCAACCGCATCGCCCTGTCCGTCCTGGCGTTTTTCGCGGCGCTGCTGCTGGAGCTGGGTATCAGTTATTACCAGAACGCCTACGTCACACAGCCCCAGGAGCGCCGTTCTCAGCAGATCCGGATCATCAGCCAGTTCCTCAACGGCGTGGAGCAGAGCATCCAGGCCCTCAGCGATTTTCGCTGGGACTACGACGAGATCCCGGAGCTGATCCAGACCCTGGACAGCTCCCAGGAGGAAGCCTCCCAGCTCCTTTCCCAGCTGGATCTGCGCCTGGGCCAGGGCAGCGAGGAGCAGTATCTGCTCTCCAACGCCTCAGCCACCACCTACCGCACCTTTTCTGAGCTGACCGACGAGATTCAGCAGCTGCTTCAGGAGGATCGCCGTGACGAGGCGGCGGAGCTGTTCTACGCCAGCGCCGCCCCCTGCGGCTCGTACATGCGTCAGTACATCCAGCAGCTTCTGGAGTGCGCCATCCGGGACAGCCAAAGCGCCTATTCCCAGCTCTCCCGGCGCAGCAACCTTCTGGAGCGGCTGCAATTGGCGGTGAGCTGCCTGTGCATGCTCCTGGCCGCGACTACTGCCTACTCTCTGTTCATCCTCCTGCGCTCCGTCCGGCAGATGGCTAGCGCTTCCGTTGCCATCAGTCGAGGGGATCTGGACACCCCGGATGTGGATGAAAGCCGCCAGGACGAGATCGGCCACATGGCCCGGGCCTTCAATGAAATGAAGCGCTCCATGAAGCGCCAGGTTCAGACCCTGGAAGAGAAGAACGAAATGGAGCGCACCCTGTTCAAAAAGGAAAACGAGGCGCTGGAGCTGCGCAGCCTCATGGAGCAGGAGAAATTGCAGAAGCTGCGCAGCCAGATCAACCCCCACTTTTTGTTCAACACCCTGAACGTGATCCTCTATACCGCCCGCCAGGAGGGCGCCGAGAAGACCCAGTCTCTCATTGCCTCTTTGTCCAGTCTGTTCCGCTACGCCCTGGGCAGCAACGCTTCCCTGGTGCCGCTGGCCCGGGAGGTGCGGATCGTGGACGCGTTTTACGCTCTGAACAAGGTTCGGTTCGGTGACCGGGTGGCCCTGCACTGGTCTTATTCCCCGGACATCGACCTGACCGAGACCCTGACCCCCTCCTTCCTGATCCAGCCCTTGGTGGAAAACGCCTTCAAGCACGGCATCGTTCCCAAGGAGGAAGGCGGCACCGTAGAAATCCGCATAGAGCCGGAGGGGGATTTGTTAAAGATCCTGGTTTCGGACGACGGCGTCGGCATTCCGGAGGCGGCTCTGGAGGATCTCCGGCGGAGTCTGCTGGATCCGACGGATCGGGAAAACCATATCGGCCTTGCCAACGTTTCCGCCAGGCTGCGTCTGTTGGGAGAGGCCTACGGTCTGTCCATCCACTCCCTGCCGGGCAGCGGGACCCAAGTGGAGCTTCGGCTCCCCTTGGTGATACAACAAAGTGACGAGGAGACAGAGTATGAAGATTCTGATAGCCGATGACGAATATCTGGAGCGGGAAATGCTGGAATCCATTCTGGAGAAGCACTTCGGCTCCGAAGTGCAGATCCGCATGGCGGAAAACGGCCGTCAGGCGGTGGATATTGCCGCCATCTGGAACGCGGACGTGATCCTCATGGATATCGAAATGCCCGGCATCAACGGCATGGAAGCCGCCCGCCGGATCCTGGATCCGGGCAGCGGCGTCAAGCTGATCTTCGTCACTGCCTACGGCGTCTTCACTTACGCCCAGGAGGCGGTGAAGCTGGGCGCATGCGACTATATCCTCAAGCCCATCCAGCCGGAGGAGGTGATCCGGGCGGTGGTTCGGGCCGTTGGCCAGGCGGAATCCCATCGCCAGCTGGAGGCGCTGGCCCCGGAAGCCAACGCCCTGGACGGCGGCGTCAGCGACAAGGCCGCCCCGCTGATCGCCCGGGTGGAAAAGTATTTGCAGCACAATTACATGCTCTTCGACATTTCCCTGGACTCGGTCAGCGCCATTTTGAACATCAATCCCTCCTATTTTTCCTCATTGTTCAAACGGAGCACCGGGATCAACTTTGTGGATTATCTGACCAATCTGCGGATCCAGGCGGCTCAGGAGCTGTTGCAGGATCCCCTGCGTTCCACCGCCGAGGTAGCCCGGCTGGTGGGCTACGAAAACGCCAACTATTTCACCCGCACCTTCAAAAAGAAAACCGGCATGACCCCCACGGACTTCCGCCGGAGCACAGCCCGCAGCCGGGCGGGGCAGCAGCTATGAGGCGGGCCGCGGTTATTCTGCTGGCCCTGTGTCTGGCTCTGTGGGGCTGCTCCCGGGAAGCGCCGCCCCAGGCGGAGCTGATCCTGCGCTATGCGGACAACCAGCCTCAGGACTACCCCACCACCCTGGCGGCGGAGTACTTCGCCCAGCTGGTGGAGGAACGCACCCAGGGCAGGATCCTGATCCGGGTCTACAGCAACGGCGTGCTGGGAAGCGAGAACAGCGTCTTCGAGCAAGTGCAGTTCGGCGGCATCGACTTTACCCGGGTCTCCGTAGGCACCTTGTCGGAGTATTGCCCCATTATGGAGGTATTGCAGCTTCCCTACCTCTATGATGACGCGGATCATATGTGGCGGGTATTGGACAGCAGCATCGGTGAGGACTTCCTGTCCCAGGTACGGAAAAACAATGCGGTGGGCATGAGCTGGTTTGACGCCGGGGCCAGAAGCTTTTACACCCGGCAGCCGGTGACCTGTCTGGAGGATCTCCAGGGGCTGACCATTCGGGTTCAGGAGTCCAGCTTTATGAGCCGCCTGGTGGAGTTGCTGGGGGCGGAGCCCATGCCCATCGCCTACGGGGAGGTATACTCCGCCCTGCAAACCGCCAAGATCGACGGCGCGGAAAACAACTGGCCCAGCTATGAATCCACCGGTCATTTTGAGGCCGCCCCCTATTTCCTCCGGGACGAGCACTCCCGGTTGCCGGAAATGCAGCTGATGAGCACCGTGGCTATGGATAAGATCGCCGATGTGGATCCGGATTATGTATCCATCGTGATCCAGTGCGCCCGGGAATCGGCCCTGTACGAGCGGGAGCTTTGGCAGCAGCAGGAGGCGGAATCGGAAGCTCTGGCCGTGGCCCTGGGCTGTCAGGTCACCGAACTGTCGGACAGCGAACTGGAACTGTTCCGTCAGGCGGTGCAGCCCATCTACGACGGCTATTCCCAGCAGATCCAGGAGCTGATCCGCAAGATCAAGGAGTCCTGACCCAATAAAACCAGGGGTTGTCTCGAAACGTTTGTTTTGAGACAACCCCTTTCTTATCCGGCGAAGTCTTCCCGCATAGGGGTAAAGATGTCCAGCAGGATCCCGGCCTCCAGGCAGACGCAGCCGTGGATAACGCCGTTCTGTTTCAGCATGGTATCTCCGGCTCTCACCGTCTTGGTCACCCCGTCAATGGTGAATGAGAACACCCCGCTGACCACGTAAGTGATCTGGGTGTGGGGATGGCTGTGGAGGCTTCCCACCGCCCCTTGCGCGAAGGTATTCTCCACGCACATCAGTCCGTCGGTATAGGCCAGCACACGGCGGGTAACGCCTGCTCCGGCCTCCACCGGCCGGGCGTCCTGATGGAAGGCCCATCTGCTCCCCTTTGGGATCATACCAATTCCTCCAGGGTCTTGGCCACAGCCCCGGGGCCTGCCAGCATTCTGCGCAGGTGATCCGTGACCTTCTCCGCCAGGCCCACCTCATACAGATCCACCGCGAACAGGGCCTGATTGGACAGAATGGGGCGCAGCACCGCCTCGCCGGCAGTCTCCGGCCGCCCCAGGGCTACCCCGGCCAGTTGCTCCTGGAGGGTTGCCAGCATGGGATCGCTGCTGCAAGCCATTTCCTTGCCGCCGTCATCCACGCCCAGCAGATACCGCAGCCATCCGGCCAGCACCAGAGGCACATAGGTCAGGCTGGCCGGATCCAGATCCTCCCGGGCCGCGTAGCTTTTGATGGTCTCGCCGAAGCGGATGGGAATTTTCTGGCTGGTGTCTGTGGCGATGCGCTGGGGGGTGTCGGGAATGAAGGGATTGGGAAGCCGCTGCTGCACCACTTCATCAATAAAGTCCCTGGGGCTGAGGATTTTGGGATCCACCACCACCGGCAAGCCCTCGGTGTAGCCCACGCCCTTGACCAGGGCTGTCAGCCTGGGATCCTGCATTTCCGCCGCGATGGATCCATAGCCCAGCAGGCAGCCGTAGACCGCCAGAGCCGTGTGCAGCGGGTTAAGGCAGGTGGTGACCTTCATTTTTTCCGTATTGTTCACCGTATCCCGGTCGGTCATATAGACCCCGGCCTTCTCCAGCGGCGGACGGCCGTTGGGGAATCGATCCTCGATCACCAGATATTGAGGCGCTTCCGCATTGACGAAGGGAGCGATAAAGGTATTCTTAGAGGTAATCACCGGGGCCATATCCTGAATCCCGGCAGCTGCCAGGGCCTCCTCCACCACCTTGGCCGGGCGGGGGGTGATCTTATCGATCATGCTCCAGGGGAAGGAGACGGTGGTCTCGTCCGCCACCCAGGCGGCAAATTCCTTGGTCACATAGCCCTTCTCCAGCCACTTTTCCGTCACCGTCAGAATGGAGGAGCGGAGCTTCTCCCCGTTGTGGGAGCAGTTGTCCATGCTCACCACCGCCAGGGGCCGTCCGCCGCCGAGGAACCGCTCATACAGCAAAGACGTCACCAGGGACATGGCGTGGACGCAGTCCTCCGGCCCCTTCTCAAAATCCGCCAGGACGAAGGGGAAGAATTCCCCGGCCATATTCTTCAGGGCATAACCCTTTTCCGTAATGGTAAAGGAGATCATCTGCAGACCGGGGCAGCGGAAGGCTGCTTTCAGGGCCTCCAGATCCCGGGGGAACTGCTTTCCTGCCCGGAAGCCCTTGGCGATGGAAGCCACCACTTCCTTTTTCATGGAGCCGTCCGGCAGGAGGCTGACCAGCAGTGTCATGGAATCCTGGGGATCATAGATCTTGTCGATGATGTCATAGTCAAAGGTATCCGCCGCCAGGATCCCCCGATCCGCCAGCCCCTGCTCCAGCAGTTCCTGCTGCAGCTTGGCAATGAAGCCGCGGAAAATGTTCCCCGCGCCGAAGTGGATCCACACAGGCTCCGCCAGGGTGCGGCTGCACATAGCATCCCAGTCAAAGTCCGGCAGCTTCACACCGGCTGCCGTCCAGGAAGCCCGTTGCGTCAAAGCGTTACGATTCAGTTTCATGTTGTTTTCCTCCCTTTGCGAATGCACTGGTCACAATGGTAGCCAGCAGCATCAACGTTACCGCCACCACCACGCCCATTCCGGTCTGGATTCCGGCGTGCTCTGCCACCAGGCCCACCACCGCGGGGGTGATGAGGCCGCCGGTGGAGCCCAGGAAGATCATGGTGCTGACCCCCAGGTCATTGCCCTTGATCCGCTCCGTGCCGATGGCCAGGGCGGTGGTATAAATGGTGGCCATAAACAGGCCCACTCCCATAATGCCAAGAAAGATCGGCGTTTGGCTCCTGCTGAAGAAGACCAGCAGAAAGAAGATCAGCAGTCCCAGGCCGTCGGCCACCAGGATCGCCTTTCGGGGCACCTTCCCCACAATGGCGGCGCCGATCATCCGTCCGATGAACATCACCACCCAAAACAGGCTGCTCATCAGCTGAGAAATCTCCGCCGTGAGAACCCCGGTATCCTGGAAGTAGGTCACCAGCCAGTTGACGATGGCATACTCTACGGAAATGTAGAAGAACAAAATGGCCGCTCCCAGCCAGAAATTGTGATCCTTCAGAAAACTCCGATCTACAGATCGGATGCTCTTGGTCACACGCTCCTGAGGAAGGCGCATTCTCGCGTACACCAGGATCTGCACCAGGCACAGCGCCACAATGCCCATGGCCATATACCGCCAGCCCCGGTTGCTGATCCGGGCACAGGCGATCAGCGCCAGAGGCGACAGCACCGCCCCCATGGCAAAGGCCCCGTGAAGCAGGTTGAAGCCCACAGCCGACTTCTCCCCGGGGAGGGTGGACATCATGGTATTGGAGAAATTGGTATTGCCTCCCCGGGCAATGCCGATCATCAGGCAGGCCAAGGGCAGCGCCGCCGCGCCGCCGACACCGAAGGCCACCAGGAAGAAGGCGACAGCCATCCACACCGCGGTCAACAGCACGGTTTTGCGCCGGCCAATGTAGGTGGGCAGATACCCGGTGATGAAAATGGCGGCCAGATTCCCCCAGGAGGGCAGGGACAGCAGCAGCCCCGCCTGGGCGTAGCTGATGGGATAGATCTTACGCAGATAGGGCATCAGGTTGCCCATGAGCATAGAGGACGCGCCGCTGACAAAGAAGACAAATAAGGTCGCGGCGATCAGACGGTTTTCTTGTTTCTTGGTTTGTTCCATAGCGTGTGCTCACCTCGTGGAAGAAGGGCCTGCGGTATCCGCAGGCCCCGGTGTATAGGCGTCAGCCTCCAAGCGGCACGTAGTCGTTGAAGATCTTGGGCAGCAGCAGACTGATGTCCGGGATGAAGGAGATCAGCAGCAGCGTCACAATCATGCACAGGTAGAAAGGCAGGGTAGCCTTGACCACCTTTTCCATGGGCCGCTTGGCAATGGCGGAACCGATGTACAGAACCGAGCCCACAGGAGGCGTCAGCAAACCGATGCCGCAGTTGAGCACCATCATAATGCCGAACTGGACGGGATCCAGGCCGCAGTGCTCAGTGGCGATGGGCAGCAGAATGGGGGTGGCGATCAGGATAATGGGCGCCATATCCATAATGCAGCCCAGGATCAGCATGATCACGTTCAGCAGGATGATCAGCAGGATCCGGTTGTCCGTCAGGCTGAGGATGGCATTGGCAGCCAGTTCCGGCACATGCAGGGTAGTCAGGCAGTAGCCGAAGACGCTGGAGGTGGCAATGAGGATCAGCACGATGGACAGGGTCTTCACAGCCTCGTCCAGAGCATTCCAAACGCCCTTCCAATCCAGTCCCTTGTAAACGAACACGGAAACCAGCAGCGAGTAGATAACGGCGATGGCAGCGGACTCGGTGGCGGTAAACACGCCTGCCACGACGCCAACCACCACAATGAGGATGGCGCCCAAGGCCCAGATGGAGGTTGCCAGCTGCTTGAACAGATTCTTGATGGAGAAGGGATCCCCCTTGGGATAGTTGCGCTTCAGGGAGATAATGTAGGAACCCACCATCAGGCTCAGCGCCAGCAGCGCGCCGGGGATGTAGCCCGCCATGAACAGGCAGCCCACGGAAACACCGCCGGCAGTGGTGGCGTAGATGACCATATTATGACTGGGGGGAACCAGCAGGCCTTCGCAGGAGGAGGTGATGGTAATGGCAGTGGCGAAGTCCTCGTCATAGCCCTGATTCTTCATCATGGGGATCATAATGGAGCCCAGGGAGGCGGTGTCCGCGGAGGCGGAGCCGGAGATGCCGCCGAAGAAGAAGGAGTCCAGTACGTTGGCCATGGCCAGGCCGCCCCGCATCCAGCCGACGCAGGCATTGGCCAGGGCCACCAGCTTATCGCCGATGCCGCCGGAGCCCATGAGCACGCCCATGGTGATAAAGAAGGGAACCGCCATCAGCGAATAAGAGCTGATACCCTTGACCATCAGACGGCACACATCGGACAGGGCGCTGCCCATGGTAAGCATGCAGAACACGCTGGACAGGCCAACGGCGTAAGCAATGGGGAAGCGCAGAATGATCATCAGGAAGAAGCTTCCCAGCAGGATCAATGTAGCAAGGGTCTGAGTATCCATTAGGCGACCTCCTCCTTTACAAAGATGGACTTGATGGTTTCATACAGGGATTCGATCTGAAATACGATCATGGCCAGACCCGCCAGAGGAACCGGCAGATACATCCAGAACCGGCTGACAGAGGGCATGGACTCGTAGAAACCCCGGGCGCCCAGGGTGACGGCATAGTCCCAGCCCACCACCAGCATGATCATGCCCAGAGCCAGCACGCCCACATCCGCCAGGAGATCCAGGGCGATGATAGCATTCTTAGGCAGGTAACGGTCAAAAGCGGTCATACCGATGTGGGCATGATCTCGGATGGCCAGGGCCGCGGACAGCACCGCCATGTAGCTCATCAGAGTCAGAACCACCTGCTCGGTCCAGGCGGGATCCCGCAGGAAGGGGATCACTTCCCGCAGCATCTTCCCGCTGGGCAGCTCGATACCGCCAAACAGGCGTCCGCACACCGCGTAGGAGGTGATCAGGATATCCGCCACCAGCAGCAGCTTACAGATCACCATGACCACCTTGTAAGTGATGTCATAGGCCGGGCGGATCTTATCCAGAGTGGCAAAAATTTTCGGCATAGTTTCACTCCTATTCTCTTTACCAAATCTTAGGTTCTCGCAAGCAGTGGGAGCACGGGGAAACCCGTGCCCCCACATTTGGAATCCAAGGGGATATTACTTCAGATCCAGCAACTTCTGGTACAGCTCAGCCTGATCGGCGGTATTGGCCTCGATGACTTCCTTACAGGCTTCCTGCCAGGTGGCCTTATCGGTGACCTCCACCACATTGCAGCCGTCGGCCTTCAGTTCCTCCAGAACCTCTGCCTCAGCCTCAGCGGAAAGGTTGGCGTTGAACTCCTGCGCCAGCTTACCGGCCTCCATCAGCACTTCCTGCTGCGCGGCGGTGAGCTTGGCCCAAGCAGTGTCGGTGATGACCACCTGAATGGCGCCCAGGGTGTGGCCGTCCAGGATCAGGTTGTTCGCCACTTCGGGGAAGGCGTTGGACTTGTAGTTGGCGATGGGCTGCTCAGCACCGTCCACAACGCCGGTCTGGAGCGCGGAGTACAGCTCGCCAAAGGACACCACCGTGGGAGAAGCGCCCAGGCCTTCCACCATGCCGTTCATGATGGGGTCATTGGAAACACGCAGCTTCATGCCGGCCAGATCCTCGATGCCGGAAACAGGCTCAACGGTGAAGAAATGACGGAAGCCTTCCTCGCCGTAGAAGATGCCCCGCAGGGGCAGTCCCAGCTCCTGGGGCTCGTTGAGGAACTCAGGAGCCAGCTCGGAGTTAGCGAAGTTCCACCAGTGCTCACGGGATTCAAAGGTGAAGGGGATGGACAGCAGCTTGGACTTCTGGGCGCCATAGCTGGTCAGAGCGAAGGCAGAGATCCGGGACATATCAATGGAAGTGGCGCCACCTACCATGGAGTCCAGAACGTCATTCTCAGAGCCAAGCACGCCGCTGGCCTGAACGTCGATGGTGATGGAACCGCCGGAGAGCTCCTCGACCTTTTCTTTGAAGAAGGTAGCAGTCTGGCCCACAATGGTGTCCAGAGGGTTGACTTCGGCGTAAACCAGAGTCACCTTGGGATCGGTGGAGACGTCGCCGCTGCCGGCTGCCGCAGTCTCAGGGGTGGTGGTCGTGTTTCCGCCGCAGGCAGCCAGAGCCAGAGCCATGGCCAGAACCAGCAGCAGTGCGATCATTTTTTTCATTTGCAGATTCCTCCTAAGATAATTGTAAAAAATCACCAGTAACACCCCGAATTTCTCGGGTGTTCTTGGCACTCTTTCCAGCAACAGATTAACAAATTGTAAATAACAAGTCAAGAGCAGCAAAAATTTATGCTATTTATCTAAAAAATTTGAAAATCCAACTTATTAACTATGTACAAAAGGAACAGCCCCTTTTTTTGCACTTTGACATGGTGGGCGCCTCTGGTAAAAAAACGCGGGGGCTGCTGTTTCACAAACAGCAGCCCCCGCCAGGGCAGTGGCCTTATTCCTCTGCTTCCCCGGGATCCGCCTTTACCCGGCCGTAGAGCCGGGTAATGGCTCGGATCCGCTTTGCCAGCTGAGGGGTGTCAAAGCCCTCCTCCGCCCGCCAGGTCCAGTTGTCCGGTGACAGCGTGCCGGGGAAATTCATCCGGGCCTCCTTCCCCAGCTCCAGGTAGTCCTGCATCTGCACCACGCACAGCCGGGATACGGAGCTCATGGCGCCCCGGATCATGCCTTGGATGTAACCCTCCTCCCGGTTCAGGCCAAGATAGGCCCTGGCGTAGTCCACATCCTCCCGGGAGGCTTCTTCCAACCACTGCCTCAGGGGCACATTGTCATGGGTGCCGGTATAGCATACGGAGTCCACTGGGTACAGGTGGGGCAGATAGTCGCTTTCCTCCCGGGAATCAAAGGCAAATTGCAGTACCTTCATCCCCGGATAGCCGGAAGATCGCTGCAACTGCCGAACCTCCTGTGTGAGAAATCCCAGATCCTCCGCGATAAAAGCCATCTCCGGCAGTTCCTTCTTCACCGTCCGGATGAAATCCGTGCCGGGGCCTTTCTCCCATTTGCCGTAACGGGCTGTCTTGTCCCCGGCAGGAATGGCCCAATAGCTTTCAAAGCCCCGAAAATGATCCAGGCGCACCACATCGTACATCTCCGACGCCGCTTTCAGCCGCCGCAGCCACCAGGCATAGCCGGTATCCGCCATGGCCTTCCAATCGTAAATGGGGTTGCCCCATTTCTGCCCGTCGGCGGTAAATGCGTCCGGCGGGCACCCGGCCACCACCTTTGGCCGGTGGTTTTCATCCAACTGGTACAGCCGGGGCCGCGCCCACACATCCGCGGAATCCAATGGCACATAGATCGGCACGTCTCCGATGATCCGGATCCCTTTGCTGTTGGCGTAGGCTCTCAGGGCTTTCCACTGGCGGTGGAACTGGTATTGCAGAAAATACTGAAACGCGATTTCCTTGGTCAGATCCCGACGCTTTTGCGCCACCTGGGGACTGGAATGATCCCGGAATTCCCCGGGCCAGTCCTGCCAGGGCGCGCCGTGGAACGCCTCCTTCAGGGCCATGAACAGTCCGTAATCCTCCAGCCAGTCCCGGTTTTGCCGGAGGAACGTCTCATAGTCCTCCTCCGGCCGGAACCGGTTGCAGGCCAGCTCCAGGATCTGCCTGCGCTGCCGGTACTGGATGCCGAAGTCCACCCGGCCCGGATCCCGGTACCAGGTCAGGGGCCGGTATTCCTCCTGCCGCAGCAGGCCCTGTCGGGCCAGGATATCCAGATCGATCAGGTAGGGATTGCCCGCCCAGGCGCCGAAGGACTGGTAGGGGGAGTCCCCAAAGCCCGTAGGCGTCAGCGGCAGAATCTGCCAGTAGGACTGCCCCGCCCGATCCAGAAAATCCACGAATCCATGGGCCGCTTCTCCCATGGTTCCGATGCCACACGGCCCGGGCAGGGAGGTGATATGCATTAAAATTCCGCTTTCGCGCATGGTCACGTTTCTCCTTGTGCTTGGATCCTCCGGAGGCTCTCCCGCCGGGCAATGCGGAAGGGCACCGTTTCATGGCAGGCCGGAGTCCCCTCCTCTATGCTCCGCAGAAGAATTTCCACCCCCCGCTTTGCCAGCGCCGTTCCATCCTGAATCACTGTGGCAAGCTGGGGCACCAGGTAACTGCCCAGGGGCAGTCCGTCCACCCCCATCACCGACACATCCCGGGGCACCCGCAGACCGTTCTCCCACAGCGCCCGGATGGCGCCGACGGCCATGACATCCGCCGCGGCGAAGATCGCCGTAAACCGGCTGCCGCTCCGGATCAGATCCTGAGCCGCTTCGTAGCCGTTGTGCCAGGAATAGCGCCCCGCCCGGTAGTCCCGGGCCGTGTCAAAGGGAAGGCCGTGGGCCCGGAAAGCGTCCATGCATCCCTCCAGGCGCAGCCGGCTGGTATCGGAAATTGTAGGATCGCCTCCGATGACCGCGATGCGCCGATGTCCCAGGGCGATCATGGTCTCGATGGCCTGGCGGGCCACCTCCCGGTCGTCGGTGGTGACGCTGGAGAGGTTGGCGAAGGGCAATGTGGAGGCGTTGTTGGTAACCACCACGCAAGGTATGTCAATGGCGGAAAAATCCTTGTTGAAGTTCTGGTTGCTACCTCCCAGGAAGATCACTCCCAGAGGCTTCCGCTCCCGGCACAGCCGCACCGCCCGGGCTACTTCGCTCATGTCTTCATCCATGTAGTCCACCAGAAGCTGATACCGGGTCTGGGCGACGCAGCGCTGAATGGTCTCCAGCATTTCGCTGAACAGCTCGTTGCCCACACCCTTGACCACCACCAAAATGGCGTTGGAATGGGTCTGCTTGAGCTGCTTGGCGTTGGTATTGAGCTGGAATCCGCTCTCTTTGGCGGCTTGAAGGATGATCGTCCTGGCTTTTGGACTGACGTTGGGATGGCCGTTCAGCGCCCGGGAAACGGTTCCCACGGCATATCCGGTCTTCTGGGCAAGGTCTTTGATGGTCATACGCCAGCTCCCCTCCTTTGGGAAAATCCTCCATCGTCCCGCCGCGCTGGACGGGGCGCATTGATTGGAAACGTTTCCACTCTTTTTCAGTCTGAGTATATCGCAATGTGGGCAAAAGCGCAACCATTATTGCTTCATCGCCGGAAAATTCCCCACATTTCACAAGAGCCGACAGGCGCATTTGGTGAAAAAAACCAATTCCCCCTTTTCCTGTCCGGGCCGGGGAAGGGCCTTTTCGTTTCGAAGCCTGAGGCTGCGGGACGCATTTGCATTTTCCGGTGAACTATGGTATACTGATTCCGATCCCGTAATCTTAAGGAGATGGATACAATGCAGCAAACTACGCCCCGGCTCCCCGGGTCTGCTTGCCGCCGCGGAAGCAGGTGGTGGGACAATGGGTGAGCTTTGGCAGCTTCTCATCGACTCCTTCTGGCAGATCCTGCTGCCGGGCCTCACCATGACCATTCCGTTGACGGTGATCTCCTTCACCTTCGCCATGGTCATCGCGGTGGTCACCGCCCTGATTCAGTTTGCCGGGGTGCCGGTGCTGCGCCATGCGGCCCGGTTCTATATCTGGGTGGTTCGAGGCACGCCGCTGCTGGTGCAGCTGTTCGTGGTGTTTTACGGTCTTCCCCATGTGGGAATCCTCATCGATCCCTTCCCGGCGGCGGTGCTGGTCTTCTCTATCAACGAGGGCGCCTACTGCGCCGAGACCGTCCGGGGCGCTTTGGAGGCGGTGCCTCCGGGGCAGATGGAAGCGGCCCTGTGCGTTGGCCTCTCTTGGCCCCAGGCCATGGGACGGATTGTCCTGCCCCAGGCCCTGCGCACCGCCTTCCCGTCCCTGTCCAATTCCCTGATCGCCATGATCAAGGACACCTCCCTGGCAGCCAACATCACCGTGACGGAGATGTTCATGGTAACCCAGCGCATCGTAGCCAGAACCTATGAGCCTTTGGCGCTGTACATGGAGGTGGGTCTGATCTATCTGCTGTTCTGCACCGTGCTGACCAGGGCGCAGCGCTTTGCCGAGTCCAGGCTGCGCCACTACGGGTAAGGAGGAAGGGCCATGCTGGAAGTGAAAAACATACGCAAATCCTTCGGCTCCCTGGAGGTGCTCCGGGATGTTTCCCTGGAGGTGGACAAGGGGGACGTGGTAGCCATTCTAGGCCCCAGCGGCTCCGGAAAGACAACCCTGCTGCGGTGCATGAATTTTCTGGAGCAGGCGGACAGCGGAGAACTGGTCTTTGACGGCGAGCACTTTTCCTTCGGACATGTGTCCAAGCGGGATATGCACCGGCTGCGGAAGAAGACCGCCTTCGTCTTTCAGAATTACAACCTGTTCCGGAACAAAACGGCCCTGGAGAACGTCACCGAGGGGCTGATCCTGGGCCGGAAAATCCCCAAGGCTCAGGCCGTAACCATCGCCCGGCAGGCCCTGGAGAAGGTGGGCCTGTCCGACCGGGAGGGCCATTATCCCGACCAACTCTCCGGCGGGCAGCAGCAGCGTGTGGCCATTGCCCGGGCCATCGCCACGGAGCCTGAGATCATCTACTTTGACGAACCGACCTCCGCCCTGGATCCGGAGCTTACCGGGGAGGTGCTGGGGGTCATGCGGCAGCTGGCCCGGGAGGGCATGACCATGCTGGTGGTCACCCACGAGCTGGCCTTTGCCCGCGGCGCGTCCAACAAGGTGATCTTCATGGAGCAAGGGGCCGTGGTGGAGGCCGGGGATGCCCCATCCTTTTTCCGGCAGCCCCGGCTGGCCCGCACCCGGGCCTTTCTGCAAACCCTGGATCCTGCCTGAGCGGATCCCATACAATAAGGAGTGTTTACTATGAATTGGAAAAAATGGATCTGTGCGCTTATGGCCCTACTCTGCCTGGCGGGTCTGGGCGGCTGCGGCGGCTCCGCTGAGGACGACGCTCCGCAGGGAGATCTGCTGGAGCAGATCCGCCAGAAGGGCCAGATCGTTATCGCCATGGAGGGCACCTGGGCGCCCTGGACCTACCACGACGAAACCGACGCCCTGGTGGGCTTCGATGTGGAGGTGGGCCGCTGCCTGGCGGAAAAACTGGGCGTGGAGCCGGTTTTTGTGGAAGGCGAATGGGACGGCTTGCTGGCCGGTTTGGAGGCGGGCCGGTATGACATTATGATTAACGGCGTGGACATCACCCCCCAGCGGCAGGAGGCCTACGATTTCACCACCCCCTACGCCTATAATCGCACCGCGGTAATCGTCCGCAGCGACAACGATCAGATCTCCGCCATGGAGGATCTGGCGGGCATGCGCACCGCCAACACCATCTCCAGCACCTATGCCGAGGTAGCGGAAAGCTACGGCGCCCAGGTCACCGGGGTGGACGATCTGAATCAGACCTTTGAGCTGCTGCTCTCCGGCCGCATCGACGCCACCCTGAACGCGGAAGTGACCTATTACGACTACATGAAGGCCCATCCCGACGCCGGCGTGAAGATCGCCTGTCTGGATCCCCAGGCGACCCAGGTGGGGATCCCCCTGCGCAAGGGCCAGCAGACCGCTTCTTTGAAGGAAGCCCTGGATCAGGCCCTGGAGGAGCTGCGCGGCGACGGTACCCTGACGCAGCTGTCCGAAAAATACTTCGGCGCCGACATCACCCAAGCCCCCTGAGCATCCCAACCGCTCCCGGAACGCAGGAACCCCCGCGCGCCGGGAGCGGTTTGCGTCTGCTTCCCCACGCCGGCGCAAATCCCCATTCCGCCAGCCGTCCGCCCCTGACACGCGCCGAATTTCTGTACAAGATATACAAATTTTTCCAGTCATTGCACTCTGTTTTGTTTTGATTTTTGTATTTACATTAGGGCTTTAGTGTGATAAAGTGTTCCCATAGAGCGGCGGCACCGGGCCGCCGGAATGGGAGGACATACCTATGAAAAATATGAAACGCAGTTTGGCCCTGATCTTGAGCCTTGTGATGGCGCTTTCCCTGTCCGCCTGCGGCGGCAGCGATTCCGGCAGCGATCTGGCCTATGTCAAGGACAAGGGCACCCTGGTGGTGGGCATGACCGACTTTGCCCCCATGGACTATAAAGCCGAAGGCAGCGACGAATGGATCGGCTTCGACGCAGATATGGCCAGAGCCTTTGCCGAGGATTTGGGCGTGGACGTGGAATTCGTGGAGATCAACTGGGATAACAAGGCCATGGAGCTTCAGACCAAGGCCATTGACGTGGTCTGGAACGGCATGACCCTGACCGAGGAAGTCAAGCAGCTGATGAGCTGCTCCGAGCCTTACTGCCTCAACGGTCAGGTTGTGGTGGTTCCCGCGGATCAGGCGGCCAACTACCAGACCACCGAGAGCCTCAGCGCCCTGAGCTTCGCCGTGGAGAACGGTTCCGCCGGCGCCGAGCAGCTGGACGCCCTGGGCATCTCCTACACCGCCATGGACACCCAGGCCAAGGCGTTGATGGAAGTAGCCTCCGGCGCCTCTGACGCCTGTGTCATCGACCTGCTCATGGCCGGCGCCATGATTGGTGAAGGCACCAGCTATCCCGACCTGACCTACACCGTGCAGCTCAACAGCGAGGAATACGGCGTAGGCTTCCGGGTAGGCTCCGACCTGGTGGAGACCTTCAACACCTTCTGGAAGGAAGCCTATGACGCCGGCACGGTGATGGAAGTGGCCACCACCTACGGTGTTCAGGAGTCCATCATCGAGAAGTAAGCCTTTATTTCCCGTAAATCAAGGCAGAGAACCTGCTCACAGGTTCTCTGCCTTCCATCGTCAAACACAGAAAGAGGTTGGCTATGCTGCTGGACGTTACGTTATCCTTGCTGGAGGGCTTCGGGACTACCTTGGAGCTGTTCCTCCTGACACTGCTGTTTGCCATGCCCCTGGGCCTGGTGATCAGCTTCGGCTCCATGAGCCGGTTCGCCCCCCTGCGTTGGTTGGTGCAGACGGTGGTGTGGGTCGTCCGGGGCTCTCCCCTGCTGCTTCAGGTACTGATTATTTTCTACGGGCCGGGACTGCTGTTTGGCCTTCCCCTGCTGCCCCGGTTCTGGGCGGCGCTGCTGGCGTTCGTAATCAATTACGCCTGCTATTTTTCCGAGATCTACCGGGGCGGCATCCAGTCGGTCTCCCGGGGACAATATGAGGCCGGACAGGTGCTGGGCATGACCAAAGGGCAGATCTTCTTCAAGGTCGTGCTGCTCCAGGTCATCAAGCGGATCATCCCTCCCATGGGCAACGAGTGGATTACCCTGGTGAAGGACACCGCCCTGGTGCGGGTCATCAGCGTGTACGAGATCATTTGGATGGGCGAGTCCTACATCAAGAAGGGGCTGATCTGGCCCCTGTTCTACACCATGGTCTTCTATCTTCTGTTCAACGGTCTGCTGACGATTTTCTTCGGCTGGCTGGAAAAGAAGCTGGACTATTTCAAGTAAGGGAGGCGCCCATATGGCAATTCTGGAGGTTAATCACATTGAAAAGCACTTCGGCGCCACCCAGGTGCTCAGCGATATCAGCTTTTCCCTGGAACAGGGCCAGGCCCTGTCCATCATCGGCTCCTCCGGCAGCGGCAAAACCACCCTGCTGCGGTGCCTGAATTTCCTGGAGCAGCCGGACAGAGGCACCATCGCGGTAAACGGCAAGGTGATTTTCGACGCCCAGGATCCCGCCACACTCAGTGAATCGGAGATCCGGAAAAAGCGGCTGCACTTCGGTCTGGTATTCCAAAACTTCAACCTGTTTCCCCAGTATACCGCCCTGCAGAACGTGACCCTGGCCCGGGAGCTGCTGGCCAAGGAGCACGGCAGCGAGACCAAAGCCCAAATTCTGGAGGCCGGGCAGGAACTGTTGAACCAGATGGGTCTGGCGGATCGGGCAGGGCACTATCCCCACCAGCTTTCCGGCGGACAGCAGCAGCGGGTGGCCATCGCCAGGGCCTTGGCCATGCGGCCGGACATCTTGTGCTTCGACGAACCCACCTCCGCCCTGGATCCGGAGCTGACCGGGGAGGTGTTGCGGGTAATCCGGGAGCTGGCCGCCCAAAAGACCACCATGATCATCGTCACCCACGAAATGAACTTCGCCCGAGACGTTTCTGATCAGGTGATCTTCATGGACGGCGGTCTTATCGTAGAGCAGGGAGATCCCCGCCAGGTCATCGACCACCCCAGGCAGGAGCGTACCCGGCAGTTCCTCTCTCGCCGGTCGGACTACGAATAACGCAGCAGCGGCGCGGCATGGTCTGTGTCCGTAAACCAGCATAGGGCTTGGCGCAACGATGGTTTCGCGCCAAGCCCTTCTTGTAGAATGTGTACGGAATAACACGAAAGGATGCGGAAAACCTTGGCTTTCAAGCTTTTTGTGTTATTCCGTACCCATTGTATAAGCGGAAGCCGGGTCAGGCAGAATGTCTGACCCGGCTTCCCGGCAGTGCCGGAGAACCATCAATAGTTTTCGCTGCGGACTTCAAAATAGGCCTGGGGATGATTGCACACCGGGCATACCTCCGGCGCCTTGGTGCCTACCACCAAGTGGCCGCAGTTGCGGCACTCCCACATGGTCACGCCGCTCTTTTCAAAGACAGCCTTGGTCTGCACGTTCTTCAGCAGGGCGCGGTAGCGCTCCTCGTGGGCCTTCTCAATGGCGGCGACGCCGCGGAACTGCTCTGCCAGGGCATGGAAGCCTTCCTCATCCGCCTCCCGGGCCATACGATCATACATGTCCGTCCATTCGGCGTTCTCGCCTTCCGCGGCGTGGAGCAGATTCTCAGCAGTGTCACCCACTCCACCCAGGGCCTTGAACCAGAGCTTGGCATGCTCCTTTTCATTGTCGGCAGTCTTCAGGAACAGCGCCGCGATCTGCTCATATCCGGCCTTCTTGGCTACGGAAGCAAAATAGGTGTACTTGTTCCGGGCCTGGGATTCTCCGGCGAAAGCCTCCCAAAGATTCTTCTCCGTCTTCGTACCGGCATAGGGATTCTTCTTTTCATTGGACATACAAGTGTCAACTCCTTAGCATCATTCTCTGAATCAGGGCGGACGCGTCCGCCCCAATCATTTTATCATCATCGCCCAAGAAAGTAAAGGAAAAAGTCTTAAGAACCTCGATGAAAGCGTCCTCGGTCGGGCGCCGGATCTTTTTCCCCATCCGCGCGGCTGAAAAAGGGGGAAATCCATACTGGATTCCCCCACTTTTTGAAGATTGGGCTGTGTCAAACTTTCTCGGCGTCAGTCCCTGCCGATTTCATCAGAGACTCTCTGAATCCTGGGAAGATTCCTGGGGCCGGGCAAATTCGTCAAACATATCCGTGGCAGAGGTTTCGCCCAAGGCCCGGCCTTCCATCAAATCCGCGAACTGCTTGCCGGTCAGGGACTCCTTTTCCAGGAGCATATCCACCAGGGCGCGGAGTTTCTCCTCGTTCTGGGTGAGGATCTTCCGGCAGTGGTCATAGGCCCGGTCGATCAGAGCCTTGACCTCGTCGTCAATGGTGCCTGCCACCTTTTCCGAATAGCTCTTGGTGGTCTGGTAATCCCTGCCGATGAAGACCTCTCCCCCATCCAGGTAGGACACCGTTCCCAGCTTCTCGCACATGCCGTACCGGGCCACCATATCCCGGGCCAGCTTGGTAGCGCGGTCAATGTCATTGGAGGCGCCTACGGAAATATCCCCTAAGAACAAGGCTTCCGCCACCCGGCCGCCCAGCAGGGATACGATCTGCTCGTACATCTGGTTCCGGGTGAGGTTAGAGGAATCATCCTTGGGCAGATACCAGGTAGCGCCCAGGGACTGACCCCGGGGGATGATGGTGATATGCCGCACCGGATCATGGGTAGGCAGATGGTAGATAGCCACTGCGTGGCCCGCCTCGTGGATGGCTGTGACCTTCAGATCCTTCCGGGTCTGGACACGGCTCTTTTTGGCAGGGCCGGCGGTGATCTTCATCAGCGCCTCGTTCAGATCCTCCATGGTCAGCACCGGCCGGTTCTCCCGGGCTGCCAGAATCGCGGCCTCGTTCAGAAGGTTGCTCAGATCCGCCCCGGTGAATCCGGAAGTGGCCCGGGCAACGACGGCAAGATCCACCCCACCGTCCAGCTTCTTTCCCTTGGCATGAACCTTCAGGATCTCCTCCCGGCCCTTGACGTCTGGGCGGCCCACCTGGATCTGTCGGTCAAACCGGCCGGGCCGTAGCAGGGCCGGATCCAAAATGTCCGGCCGGTTGGTAGCCGCCAAGACGATGATCCCTTCTGTCCGGGTAAAACCGTCCATTTCCACCAGCAGCTGGTTCAGGGTCTGCTCCTTCTCGTCGTGTCCGCCGCCCAGGCCGGAGCCACGCTTACGGCCCACGGCGTCGATCTCGTCGATGAAAATCACGGCTGGGGCGATCTTCTTGGCCTGGTCAAACAGATCCCGCACCCGGCTGGCGCCTACGCCCACATACATCTCCACAAAATCCGAGCCGGAAATGGACAGAAACTGCACCCCCGCCTCTCCGGCGGCGGCTCTGGCCAACAGGGTCTTGCCGGTACCGGGAGGGCCTACCAGCAGCAGGCCGTGGGGGATCCGGGCGCCGATCTCGGTGTACTTGGCCGGATTTTTCAGGAAGTCCACCACCTCCTGAAGCTCCTCCTTTTCCTCGTCCGCGCCGGCCACGTCGGCGAAGGTGACCGTTTTCCCGTCCGGGACGCCCAGCACCGTTCTGGCCTTGCCGAAGTTGTTCAGCGGATTGCTGTTGCTGGAGCGGCTCATGAACATAGCCCAGGCAAACAGCAATATCAGCCCCACCACCAGCAAAGGCATAATCAGGGCATAGGGGGAAAACCCTTCCTCCGGCACAAAGTGATAGCTCTCCAGCACACCGGAGGCGTACTGCTGCGCAAACAGCTCCTCCAATTCCATGCGGAAGATCTCCGGATCCGCCATCGCCGTGGTGACCTCCACGCTCTGTCCATCCTCTCCCCGCAGTTCCATAGTGATGGTCTGATCCTCTACAACGAATCTTTTCACCTTTTCCTGCCGGAACAGCTCCACCACCTGGGAGTAGGGCATCTGGGTCAAATTGCTGCTAAACAGCTCATTGGCCCACAGGAAAATCATGGCCAACACCACCACATAGACAATCAGTGGTATGAATTTACGACTTTTCAATGAGTTTTCTCCTTACTTTTCGTATATTTCCGGCTTCAGGATCCCAATAAAGGGCAGATTCCGGTACTTTTCATTGTAGTCCAGGCCATAGCCCACCACAAAGGCGTTGGGGATGGTGAAGCCCACATAGTCCGCCTGCAAGGTCACGCCGGGCTTGCGGCGCTCCGGCTTGTCCAGCAGGGTACAGATCTTCAGCGACGCGGGCTCTTTCTTCTTCAAATGCTCCACGGTGTAGGTCAGGGAATTGCCTGTATCGTAGATATCCTCCAGAATCAGCACATGGCGGCCCCGGATATCCGCGGTAACATCCTGGCGCACGATCATGCTCCCGGTGGAATCGGTGCCGGAATAGGAGGACAGCCACATGAAGTCCATCTGGCAAGGCGCCTTGATCTGGCGCACCATGTCGGCGTAGAACACCACCACGCCCTTCAAAACGCCCACGATCACCGGATCCTTATCCGCGTACTCCGCGGTGAGGATCTCGCCCAGTTCCCGGATCCGGTTCTGGATCTGCTCCGGGGTCAAAAGGATCTGCTCAATATCACGTTCCATATCCTGACTCTCCCTTATCTGTGTGATTTGATAAATCGAACGGTGACCGCCGGCAGGGCGTTGGCGGCCCGATCCTGACTGACACCAATGGAATACACGCCTAAGACCCCCTGGCTGTCTCGGAGCACCGGGAGCAGGGGGCGGATCCCGGCAGGGATCTTTCTGTCGATGAACAGCTTTTTCAGGGATTTGCTGCCGCCGGTCAGGCGGATCACATCCCCGGCCTGTCTGGGGCCAAGGGTCAGCTCTCCCACCGGCTGAACGGTAAAGGCATCCGCCGTGTTCTCGATCCGGTCAGCCGTCCGGCACTCCACCCAGAATTCGCCGTACCGGGTGCGTCCCGGGCAGCTCAGGTGGACAGGCTCCGGGATCCGGGGCGCGTCCACCCGCTCCAGCCGGTGGTACTGCCTGGCAATGGTCACGCCGCCGGGAAAGCTGGCCCGGGCGGAGGGCTTCCGGGAAAACACCAGTTCCTCCGCCAGCAGAATATGGGCCTCCTCCGGCTCCGGAACGCCGGAGTCCTTCAGGAAACGCTCCAGCGCCCGCCGCCGCAAAGCGCCGGGCATCTGCGCCAGAACCTCCACCGTGGGCAGCGTCTGACCCGCGGCGGAACGAAGGAACGCCTCGTCCTCCCGCAGTCCCAGGGCCATTCGGGATACATTCTCCCCAAATCGGGGGTTTTCACCGGTCAGCAGAGGCAAAACATGGCGCCGCAGCCGGTTGCGCAAAAAGGCATCGCTGTCATTGGAGCTGTCGTGCACATGGGGTAGGCTCCATTGGCATAAGAATGCTTCCGTCTCCCGGCGGGTGATGGTGAGCATAGGCCGGATCACATTCCCTCGGGCAGGGGCGATCCCGCCCAGACCCTTGAGCCGGGTGCCTCGGATCAGGTGCATCAGCACCGTTTCGGCATTGTCATCGGCGGTGTGGGCTGTGGCCACCTTCCCCGGCAGGGTATGGAAAAAGGCGTAGCGGGCCTCCCGGGCGGCAGCCTCCAGTCCCTTCTTCCCCGGCGTTACCCGGGCGGCGCCCACATGGAGCGCAATGCCGTAGTCCCGGCAGAAGTCCCGGACAAACGCCTCGTCCCGCTGGGATTCCTCCCCCCGCAGGCCGTGGTTGAAGTGGGCCGCCTCCAGACGGATCTCCAGCTTCTCCCGGAGCAGATACAGGGCAAACAGCAGCGCCACAGAATCCGTCCCCCCGGAGACGGCGCAGATCACCACTTCCCCGGGCCGGATCAGGCCCTGCTCCCGGATGAATCCGGCCAGCTTATTCAGCATGCTTCCACTCCCTGTCGGCAAAGGTCTGGAACTGGCCGATCCACTGCAACTTCACCGTACCGGTTTCGCCATGACGGTTCTTGGCTACGATGCATTCGGCAATGCCCTTATCCTCCGAATTCTCATGATAGTATTCATCCCGGTACAGGAACATCACCGAGTCCGCGTCCTGCTCGATGGCGCCGGATTCCCGGAGGTCGGAGAGGATGGGCCGCTTGTCGGTGCGGCTCTCCACCGCCCGGGACAGCTGGCTCAGGCAGATTACCGGCACATTCAGTTCCTTTGCCATAATCTTCAGAGACCGGGAGATCTAACCGACCACCACCACCCGGTTTTCGTTGTTCTTGCTATAGCCGGAGCCCTGCATCAGCTGCAGGTAGTCGATGATCACCAGGCCCAGATTGTCCAGGCGGCGGCATTTTGCGCTGATGTCCGCCACCGTTACCGTAGGATTGTCGTCAATCCGGATGTCCGTCTGACTCAAGGCAGCGGAGGCCATGCACAGCTTGGTCCATTCCTCCTCGCTGAGCTTGCCGGTGGCCAGCTTTTGCAGCTCGATGAAGCTCTCACAGGCCAGCATACGCATGGCAAGCTGCTCCCGGGACATTTCCAGGTTGAACACCGCCACGGTTTTCTTATACTTTTTCGCCACGTTGGCGCCGATATTCAGGGCGAAGGCGGATTTACCCATGGCGGGACGGGCCGCCACCAGCAGCAGATCCGAATTGTTCAGGCCGTTGATCTTGCTGTCCAGATCCCGCATACCTGTGGACAGGCCGGGGATCATGGAATCGGACTGGGCCAGCTCCGTCAGCCGGTCGAAGACCCGGTGCAGCGTGGTACCGATGTGCTCCAGGCTTTCCCCCCGCTCTCCTTTTCGCAGAGCGTAGATCTTCTTCTCGGCGGATTCCAGCATTTCCGCCGGTGTGCCAACCTCCTCGTGAACCATTTGGGTGATCTCCGAAGCGGCCTGATCCAGGCCCCGGAGCATTGCCTTTTCCCGGACGATGTTGGCGTATCGGGTTACATTGGCAGCGGTGGGGGTGATCTGCATGAGCTGCATGACGTAGTCCCGGGAATTGTCGTGATAATAGCCCAGCTCCTTCAGCTTGTCCAGCACAGTCACCGGGTCGATGGTCTGGGAGAAGTTGAACATGGTGTAGATGGTCTCGTAAATCTCCCGGTTCTGCTGTAAATAAAAGTCCTCCGGCTTGACCAGCCCGATAACATCGCTGACGCACCGGCTGTCAATGAGGATGGAGCCAAGCACCGCCTGCTCCGCCTCCGGAGATTGGGGCGGCTGCCGGGAAAGCAGTTCCTCATCCATGGTCTTCTCTCCTTCCTGGGAAAACAGGGCGAAGGGTTATGCCTTCGCCCGTGGGGTATGGGTCACTGGGCCTCTACGATCTTCACCGTCAGCGGGGCGGAGATTTCATACCCCAGCTTGCAGGTAACGGTGTAGGTTCCCACATTCTTAATGGGATCGGAAATGCTGATCTTGCGCTTGTCCAGCTTGATACCGGCCTTGGCCAGAGCGTCGGCGATCTCCTGATTGGTTACGGAGCCGAACAGGCGGCCGCTGCCGCCGCCCTTGGCGGTGACGGTTACGGTCATGTCCCGCAGCTGCTGGGCAGTGGCCATGGCCTCCGCCTTCTCCCGGGCGATCCGCTCCTGAGTGGCCTTGTCGTTCATGCGCATGGTATTGATGGCGTCGGGGGTGGCCTCGATGGCCAGCTTCCGGGGCAGCATGAAGTTCCGGGCGTAGCCGTCGGAAACCTCCAGCATCTGGCCCTTCTTACCCTTGCCTTTTACGTCCTGCAATAAGATGACTTTCATTGGTATTCTCCTTTTCCGCTGACGGTACCGGCCGGCCGGTATCAGCCTTCATAAAATTTGTCAATGGATCCCACCAGCTGATCCAGGGCCTCCTTCACGGTGACGCCCCGCATCTGGGCTCCCGCCGTGGCCGCGTTTCCGCCGCCGCCCAAGGGTTCCAGGATCATCTGGACGTTGGCGCTGCCAATGCTGCGGGCGGATATGATGATTTGATCCCCGTCCGGATACATGACAAAGGAGGCGGTGATGCCGGAAATGTTCAGCAATTCATCCGCCGCCTGGGCAGCCAGAATTCGGGTGGTGGGCGTATTCAAAGCGGCAATGGCGATCTCCTGCCGGTACAGCCGGGAGGATTTGATGATCTGATACTTTGCCATGGTATCCTGGAAATCGTTTTGCAGCAGCCGCTTGACCTCGGTGGTGTCCGCTCCCATCCGCCGCAGGGCAGCCGCCGCCTCAAAGGTGCGCTCGCCGGTGCGGACGTTGAAAAACTTGGTGTCCAGGCAGATGCCCGCCAGGAGGCACTTGGCTTCAATGGGAAGCACGTCCTTTTTCTCCACGGTGTACAGCAGGATCTCCGTCACCAGCTCCGCGGCGGAGGAAGCGTATGTCTCGTGGAGATTGACCACCACGGGGCTGATATAGTCTGCCGCCCGGCGGTGATGATCCACCACACAGACCTTGGAAATGGCCTCCAGCAGGGGCAGGCATTCCACCTGATCCGGCCGGTTGGTATCCACCACCACAAGGATGCTGCGGTTGTCAGCCATCAGCAGGGCGTCTTGGCCGGAGATGAACACTTCCCGGTACTGAGGCTCCGCCCGGATCTCCTCAATGAGCTTCCCGGCGGCGTTCTTCTCCAGGTCAATGACGATATTGGCCTTCTTCCCCTTCTTCCGGCACAGGCAGCAGATGCCCACCGCCGCGCCTACGGCGTCCAGATCCGCATTCTTATGGCCCATGATAAACACGTGGCCGCTTTGTCCGATCAGCTCCATCAGGGAGTTGGCCGTGACCCGGGAGCGAACCTTGCTGCGGTAATCGGCCTCCTTGTTCCGCCCGCCGTAGAAGGAGAAGTTGAACCGATCCTTGATCACCGCCTGGTCGCCGCCCCGGCTCAGCGCCATTTCAATGCCCAGGGCCGCGAAGGTATAGTTCTCGTCGAAGCCTACGCCGTCCACTCCCAGGCCGATGGAAATGGAGGCAGGGATCCCCGACGTGCTGGTGATTTCGTGGATCCGTTCCAGCAGGGAGAATTTGTCCTCCACCGCCCGCTGCAAATCCCGTTTTTCAAACAGGAACAGATACCGGTTGCGCTCCAGCTTCCGCAGAAGGCCGTGATAGCTGTCCGTCCACTGGGTAATGGTGTCGCCCAGCCGGGCGTTCAGGGTGGAAACGGCGCTTTCCGTCAGGTTTTTGGTCAACTCGTCGTAGTTGTCAATGAGGATAATGGCTACCACCGGCCGGGAGCGGATATATTCGTCCCGGATCTGGTACAGCTCCGTCAGGTCGCTGAAGTACAGCACTCCCAGCATGGTACCCATATTGTCCTCGGCCCGGATGGTGGTGCCGTAGACCCGGTAGCGCCGGGAGCCCATGGTCACATCCTGGGGACACTCTGTTTTTCCCGCCGCCAGCCAGTCCGTAGAGAAGTCCGGCAGCATCTCGTCCAGCTGCTGCTCGATCATGGTATCGGCATAGCCGGTCAGTTCGCTGAAGCGCTGGTTGGCCCAGATGATCCCTCCGTCCCCCAGCCGTACCAGCACGGCCGGGAGCGGGCTCTCCCCCTGGCCTGTGGCCTCCATGGTGTTGGACGCGGTTTGGATATACTGCTGAATCCGGCGGTTGCGGTTGCTCCGGCCCATAATATAGATCATAAACACCAGCAGCGTAACCGACGCCTCCGCCGCCGCCATCCAGTAATGCTCCTCCAGCAGAGCCGCCAAGCAGAACGCCGCCATGACACAGAAATACATTCCCATTCCGGGCCTTAACAATCTACCCAACTTCCGTTTCATCAGCGTCCTGCCTCCCTTGATCTGCGGCGCTGCCGTCTCCGGCAGACCGGCTGAAATCGGTCTGTTTCCCGGTCTTTCCTCCGAAAAACAGGGAATCACGTCCCCTGGGGACGGATTCGGTAAATATCATTATAGCAAATCCCCTTCCATCGCGCAACATCTTTTCAGGAAAATCCCGAAAAAAGCCATCCCTCCGGATCTTCCCCCCAAACTTGTGAAATCACACCCAGATCCGGGAAAAAACCGGGCCCGGTTGGTGAATCTGCCGGTTTTCCGAGGGAACGAAAAATTGAGGTATACTTTTCCCCGATTTTGTGTTATACTAATTGAGATAGCGCCGGGAAGGGCAGACCCGGGCATTGCAAAATGCGGTGCTTCCGCATACATATTTTAGAAAAATGTTGCAGGCATTTCCCCAAAAAAGGCGATTCAGGGCCGTATTTTGGGAAATGGTTGCTTGTTTGTTGTGTCTTCAATACCAACAACCAATTGAAAGGAGTATTTTTTTGGCAGAAAAACTGAAAATTATCCCCCTGGGCGGTCTGGATGAGATCGGTAAGAACATCACCGTCCTGGAGTACGGCAAGGACATGATCGTGGTGGACTGCGGCGTGGGCTTTCCCGAGGAGGACATGTACGGCGTGGATCTGGTGATCCCGGACTTCTCCTACCTGGTAGCCAACCAGAAGAAGCTGCGGGGCTTTTTCATCACCCACGGCCACGAAGATCACATCGGTTCCATCCCCTACGTCATGCGGGAGGTGAACTGTCCCATTCACGGCACCGCCATGACCAACGGGCTGATCAACCTGAAGCTGGAGGAACACCGTCTGGCGGACAAGGTCAAGCTCATCACCCACAAGCCCGGCGACGTGGTCAAAGCCGGCTGCTTTACCGTGGAATTCATCCATGTGAACCATTCCATCGCCGACGCGGTGGCCTTCGCCATCCGCACCCCTGTGGGCACCGTGGTGTTCACCGGCGATTTTAAGATCGATCCCACCTCCAAGGACGGCATGATGGATCTGGCCCGGCTGGGCGAGCTGGGCAATCAAGGCGTTCTGGCCCTGCTGGCCGACTCCACCAACGTCGAGCGCAGCGGCTACACTCCCAGTGAAAACCTGGTGGCGGAGAGCCTGGACCGGCAGTTTAAAAACTGCGACCAGCGGATCATCGTCACCACCTTTGCTTCCAACATGCACCGCATCCAGTCCATTCTGGCCACCGCCCAGCGTTACGGCCGGAAGGTCGCGGTCACAGGCCGGAGCATGGAGAATATGCTCAAGGTGGCCCAGCAGTTGGGCTATCTGACCTTCAAACCCGGCACCATTGTGGATCTGGCTTCCATCAAGAGCCTGCCCAAGAATAAGATCGTCATCGTCTCCACCGGCTCCCAGGGCGAGAACATGTCCGCCCTGTACCGCATGGCCTTCAATACCCACAAGCAGGTGGAGATCACCTCCGGCGACCGGGTCATCATTTCCGCCTCCGCCATTCCCGGCAACGAAAAGGCGGTTTCCAAGATCATCAACGAGCTGTACCGCAAAGGGGCCGATGTGGTCTACGAAAAGAGCGAGGGCCTCCATGTCTCCGGTCACGCCTGCCGGGAGGAGCTGAAAATTGTCCACGGTCTGGTCAAGCCCAAGTTCTTCCTGCCTGTCCACGGTGAACAGCGGCACTTGCAGATTCACAGCAAGCTGGCACAGAACATGGGCATGAATCCCCGAAACATTCTCATCGGGGAGATCGGCTCTGTCTTTGAGCTCACCGGGAAGACCTGCAAGCTCAAAGGCTCCGTCACCGCCGGCCGGGTCTTCGTGGACGGCAGCGGCGTTGGCGACGTGGGCAGCGTGGTGCTCCGGGATCGCAAGCACCTGGCGGAGGACGGCATGATCGTGGTCTGCGTCAACCTCAGCGCCGAGGACGGCAGCATCGTCACCGGCCCGGACATCATCACCCGGGGCTTCGTCTACGTGAAAGAATCCGAGGAGCTGATGGATGCCCTGCAAACCGTGGCCCAGGAGGCCATCGACCGGTGCCATCGCAAGCATATCCGGGACTGGTCGTCCATCAAGTCCGCCATTAAGAACGACCTCAGCGGCTACCTGTACAAGAACACCAAGCGCAATCCCATGATCCTACCCGTAATCTCTGAGGTATGATCCAGCTTATAAAGCCGCCCGCCCGGGCGGCTTTTCCATCAACAGGAGCGCGTTATGCGATATTACTTTGCCCCTATGGAGGGACTGACGGACAGCGTCTACCGCAGTCTCCACCACCGGTATTTCCCCGGAGTAGATCGGTACTATATGCCCTTTTTCTCCCCCACCATCCACCGCTGTCTGACGGCCAAGGAGCAGCGGGAGCTGCCCAAGGCCGGCAGCGTTCCCTTTCCCGCCGTTCCTCAGGTGCTGACCAAGGCGCCGGAGGCGTTTCTCTGGGCGGCGGAGCTGTGCCGGGACTTAGGCTACCGCCTGATCAATCTGAACCTGGGCTGCCCTTCCGGCACCGTCACCGCCAAAGGCAAGGGCAGCGGCATGCTCAATGACGTATCTGCCCTGGATCGGTTCTTGGATACGGTTTGCGCCGCCTCCGTCCTGCCCCTGTCCGTGAAGACCCGGCTGGGCATGGAGCAGCCGGAGGAATTTCCCGCCCTTTTGGAGGTCTTCAACCGCTATCCCCTCCGGGAGCTGATTATCCACCCCCGGACGCGCAGGGAGTTCTACAGCGGGCCGATTCACCAGCAGATGTTTGCCTACGCCATGTCCCACAGCCGCAATCGTCTGTGCTTCAACGGGGAGATCCGCACCCTTGCCCAGGCGGATGGATTGGCCGTCGCCTACCCGGGACTGGAGGCGGTGATGATCGGCCGGGGCCTGCTGGCCGATCCGGGGATGCTCTGCGGCGGCACTGACCCGGCAGTGCTGAAGGCCTTTATGGACGATCTGTTGGAACACTATACCCGGGCCTTCGGCAGCAGCCGCAACGCCATGTTCCGGCTGAAGGAGAACTGGAGCCACCTCTACCCCCGGTTTCAGGGCAGCGAAGGGCTGTGGAAACGGCTGCGCAAAACCACCGACGCCGCCCAGTTCAAAGCCCTTACCGAAGAAATCCTCACCCTGCCCATGGCAGCCCCGGCAGACGGCCCTGCGGGGATCTGAGGCAACGCAGCAGCGCCACGAAACGGGCTGGTCTGAAAAACCACGGTTTTTCAGACCAGCCCGTTTCGTGCCCGCAGTCCGGAAGGCTTTTCACCGCATATGGCTTTTGATCGCGCCGATGAGGATATCACCCGCTACCACCCGGTCTTCGGCGGCAAAGCCCTGAGCAAAGTTGTCCGAGTAGAGCACCTGGGCGTTGGGGGGAAACTCCTCGTCTCCCTCCCACACCAGGATCTGCATCTGGTAGTCTCCCACAAGCGCGAACCGGAAGCCCGCGTCGCCATGGCTCACCGCTTCGGCCCCCATAGCCCGGCATGCCTCGCGGAAGGCCTCCACCCGGGTTCCGAAGGTAAAGGCCGCCCGGGTGAGCACCCGGCCTGTATAGGGCTTGATGTACATCTCCCCCCAGGGCATTTCCCGGAAGGTCTTCCACTGCCCCGTCCAGGCCACGTCCCGGCTCTCCAGCAGATACCGCAGCAGGAAGGTCTGCACCGGCAGCGCGGGCGCAGACCCGCCGTCCAGAGGCCGCAGAGCATACTCCGGGTGGGCAATGGCGTATTCCCGGCCCAGAAGGGTTACATAAAATTCTTTTCCGTCCCACTTCACCTGGCCCAGCCGCTGAAGGGCCTCCCGGGGATCCAGGGCAGCGAACTTCTGGGCGTAGTGGGCAAAGGGGACTTCTTCCTTGTGATTTTCGATATCCATAATTACCTCATGTCTGTCAGATTCCGGTTTCCTTCTCCTGAACGCTGTGGGGGAACAGTCTGGCGTCGGTATGGGGCAAGAAGCAGGCCGCCACGAAGCTGTCCATATACCCGGGGTAGGTGCTCAGCTCCAGGTAGGTCATGTTGGCGGCGATCTCGTCGGTCTTAGCGGCGGCATCGTCGCTGACCACCATGGCATAGGCGCCGGACAGAGAGGAATTGCCGATATAGTGGAATTTGGAAAGCTCCACATCCGGGAACATGCCGATGTTCACCGCGTTTTTCATATTGATGCCGCTGCCGATGCCGCCGGCCACATACACCTTGTCGATCACATCCACCGTCATATCCACCGAATGGAGCAGAATATCGATGGCGGAGAAAATGGCGCCCTTGGCCCGGATGAAGTTATCGATGTCCACCTCGTTTAAGCTGACCTCCCGGCCGGTTTCGCTTTCCTCCGGCCAGGCCAGCACGTACCTGCCCATGCCGTGGGCATCCCGCCGGATCCGCTTGCCCTCCCGGACAAACAGGCCCTTGGCGTTGATGATGCCGCAGCGGAACAACTCCGAGATCAGGTCGATGATGCCGGAGCCGCAGATGCCCACCACCCGCTGGCCCGCTTCCCCGATCACCGTCAGGACAGGCTCCATGGTTTCCTTGTCAATGGTGCAGGCCTCCACCGCTCCGTCGGTGGCCCGCATACCGCTGGAGATGTCGCCGCCCTCAAAGGCGGGGCCGGCGGAGCAGGCGCAGGACATGAGGAAGTCCCGGTTGCCGAAGACCAGCTCGCCGTTGGTGCCCAGATCGATAAACAGGCTCATCTCGTCCTTGTCCCAGATCCCGGAGGCCAGGGTACCGGCGGTAATGTCGCCGCCGACATAGGAGCCGATATTGGGGGCGATAATCACCGGCGCCAGGGGGTTGGCAGGGAGCTTCAGATCCCCGGCCAGCAGACCCTCCCAGCTGAAGAAGCTGGGGATGTAAGGCTCCATACGGACGCTCTGGGCATCTACTCCCACAAACAGATGGTTCATGGTGGTATTGGCGCCTACGCTCAGTCGCAGGATGCTCCTGGCACTGACTCCCGCGTGCCTGCACAGGTTTGCGATAATGGGAGACAGGGTCTCCTTGATCACGGCGTCCTGGAGCTTCTTCTGCCCGCCGGGACGGCTCTGCTCAATGATCCGGTTGATCACATCCGCGCCGTAGCGGATCTGGCCGTTGCCGGAGGATCCCTTGGCCAGCAGCTTTCCGGAGGTCAGGTCGGTGAGAACCATGGTCACCGTGGTGGTGCCGATGTCGATGGCGCAGCCCACAATGGCGGTATCCTCCGGCCCGGTGATCTCCATGCACCGGAAGGAATCCTCCATAAGCTCGCCCTTGACGCAGACGGTGAAGTCGTACGCCCGGAGGGTGGCGGCCAGCTTTGCCATGACGCAGAAGGGAATGCGCACCTGCCGAACCCCCAGGCGTTCCTCCAGGGCCCGGCTGAGGCGCTCATTGTCGGGCATGGTGTCGTCCAGGGTTGGCTCGTTCATGGTGACGGTCACCGCGCGGAAGCGATTGACAAAGTGGATGCCGCTTTGCCGCAGATGGTTCTGGCAGTCCTCAAATATGGCGATCTCGTCAGGACTACTCAGGTCGGCGGTCTTCATCCGGGACTGGTAGGCGCTGGCAATGTCCGGGACGAAGACGGTGCAGTCGGAGCGCACCTTGCTGTTGCAGGACAAGCGCCATCCGGCGTCGTATTCTTCCTGGGAGATGTGGCGGCTTTTCACAGACTCCAGCTCGCCCTCCAGCAGCTTCACCTTGCACTTGCCGCAGGAGCCGTTGCCGGAGCAGGGGGCGTCAATGGCCACATTGGATCGCCGGGCCAGCTCCAGCAGATTGTCGCCAACGTTGCATTCGGTAACAACAGGGTTTCCCCCTTCGATTTGGAAGGTCACCTTGCTCATGGAAATTCGTTCCTTTCCTTGTGTTGATATCTGACGTTTCCGGAAAAGCAGGAAAAAACGGGGTTTTTGCCCCCATTGGTTCGGTGCTTCTTCTGGTTTCATTCCAGGTTATGATACCATACCGGCAGCGGATTTGCAACCGGATATCTTCCCGGATCCCTACGGGACAGAAAAAAAAGCGGCGCCGGACAGCATATTCCCTGCCCGGCGCCCAGGTATGGTCCTATGGATCAGCAGGTCTCCCCGGCGCTCTGGCAGACGTCGGCGTCTGTCGTCTGCGGTTCCGCAGCCCCGGTATCCTCCTGCCCCGGGGCCTGAGCCTCGTCCCGGACGGCACAGCTCTCGGCTCCCTCCTGTGGTTTTCTTGGCAGGGGCCTGCCGCAGCAGCCGCAATAGGCGGCGGTATCGGGGTTCTCCGTCCCGCAGGTTTCACACCGCAGCATCCCTCTGATCCTCCGCAGCTGCTCCCTGTAGGCCTCCATGGCAGCTTCGGACTTCCGCACCGCCTCCACCAGAGACTGAAAGTCCTCCCCCGGATCGGCGGCGTGGCGCTGCACATACAGTTTGCCGATCATTTGATAGCTGCTGTCGCGCTTTCCCTCCTCCTCGGCGATCAAGGCCCGGATTCGGGCCATCTCCGTCCAGCGCTTGGTCTTTTCCGCGGTTTGCCGACTTAGGTCGGATACCGTTTTGCTCAGATCGTCAAATAGTCCCATATTCTGACTCCTTTCAGGCGCGGTCATCACTGCGCCGTTGGTTGCGGTGGCGAATCCTTCTGATCAAATAGTACACAAGATCCCGTCCCTTGTCAACACTCCCCGGCCGGGGAGGAAAAAAGGGCTTACCCCAAAACGATGGTTTTGAGGCAAGCCCATATTCGCCCGGGTTTGGTTCGGAAATCTCCATGGATTTTCCCTTGTCCGCTGCACGGATGGGGCAAACGATCCGGCATTCAGCCGCGGCCCATTGATGCGGAGGTTCCTAAATTACTTGGCAAAGACCCGCTTCAGGTTCACGAACCGGGGCAGACCGTCCTCCTTAACCATGGAGGTCTCGCCCTGGATCAGAGGCAGGCAGTAGTCGATGAAGCCCTGGTTGACGCCGTTGCCGGCCTCGTTGATCCACTCCAGGGGCACCTTCTTCTCGGTATTGGCAACCAGGCTCAGCTCGAACAGCTCCGGCTCGCACTTGTAGCCGTTTTCGTCCCGGGTGCACTTGAAGCCCACCATCTTGTCAGTCATACCGGCCACAGCGGACTCCACCGCCACCTTGCCGGACAGGAAGGACTCGGCAATGTCGGTGCCGGAAGCGCAGTGGGCAGCGCAGCGCTGCAGCAGAGACAGCTCGATGGGACGTACCTTTACGCCCAGCTCCGCCTTGATCACATCGGTGAGGCGGGCGGCCAGTCCGCCCAGCTGGGCATGGCCGAAGCCGTCGGTGCCGGAGGTCTTGGCCTCGCTGACGAAGGTGCCGTCGGCATAGTGAATGCCCTCGGACACCGCCACCAGGCAGTTCTTCTTCTGAGTGTACACCCGCTTGACGTCGGCAACGAACTGCTCCATGGAGAAGTCCACCTCGGGCAGGTACACCAGGTCGGGGCCGTCGCCCTTCACACCGGCCAGAGCGGCAGCGGCAGTCAGCCAGCCGGCGTGACGGCCCATGCACTCCACCACGGTAACCATGCCGGTGTCATACACCTGGCTGTCCCGGCTGACCTCCATGAAGGAGGTGGCGATGTACTTGGCGGCGGAGGCGAAGCCGGGGCAGTGGTCCGTTCCGGCCAGGTCGTTGTCAATGGTCTTGGGCACGCCCATGACCCGGCACTCATAGCCCACCCGGCTCATGTACTTGGAGATCTTGTTGCAGGTATCCATGGAGTCGTTGCCGCCGTTGTAGAAGAAGTAACGGACGTTGTACTTCTTGAAAATCTCCAGGATGCGCTTGTAGTCAGTGTCGTCCACATCGGGGTCGGCAATCTTATAGCGGCAGGAGCCCAGAGCGGAGGAGGGGGTGTGGAGCATGTTCTCCAGCTCCTTGGGATCTTCCTCGTCCATAATCATCAGCTGATCGTTCAGAACGCCCTTGATGCCGTGGAACGCACCGTAGACAGTGGTGATGTTGGGGTTCTCCAGACCGGTCTTAATGACGCCGTAAGCCGAGCAGTTGATCACGGAAGAAGGGCCGCCGGACTGACCGATGATCAGAGAGCCGACTAAAGTCTTTTCGGACATTTGGTATTACCTCCAATAAACAAAAAATACATTCTTTGGATTTTGTAGGGTTTGCTCAGACAAACTCTTTTCCTTAAAAGTATAGCATATTCTCAGATAAATGGCAAATATTTTTATTGAAATCAAAGAAAATTGTGATATAATGAAAGTCAGAAAAGCAGACGGCGCGTCTGTGGTTTTTTAAGAAAGGATTGATTCCAATGGCTCTTGTTACTAC
Source organism: uncultured Oscillospiraceae bacterium (assembly GCA_944385545.1). Taxonomy (GTDB): domain Bacteria; phylum Bacillota; class Clostridia; order Oscillospirales; family Oscillospiraceae; genus Faecousia. The sequence continues at coordinate 53,903 of CALWXQ010000002.1, forward strand.
TACCGAGATGTTTAAGAAGGCCTACGACGGCGGCTATGCCATCGGCGCTTTCAACGTCAACAACATGGAGATCGTTCAGGGCATCACCGAAGCTGCCGGTGAGCTGAACAGCCCTGTGATTTTGCAGGTTTCCAAGGGCGCCCGGGCCTACGCCAACCACACCTATCTGGTGAAGCTGGTGGAGGCTGCCGTGGCGGAGAATCCCCAGATCCCCATCGCTCTGCACCTGGATCACGGCGACAGCTTTGAGCTGTGCAAGTCCTGCATCGACGGCGGCTTTACCTCCGTTATGATCGACGCCTCCAGCAAATCCTTCGAGGAGAACATCGCGCTGACCCGTCAGGTGGTGGAGTACGCCCACGATCATGGCGTTGTGGTGGAGGCCGAGCTGGGCACCCTGGCCGGCGTAGAGGACGAAGTGGCAGTGGAACACGGCAAGGAGAGCTACACCCGTCCCGAGGAAGTGGAGGAGTTCGTCTCCCGCACCGGCTGTGACTCCCTGGCCATCGCCATCGGCACCAGCCACGGCGCTTACAAGTTCAAGGCTTCCCAGTGCACCCGCAACGCCGACGGCGTGCTGGTTCCCCCTCCCCTGCGCTTCGACGTGCTCCACGAGGTGGTCAAGCGTCTGCCCGGCTTCCCCATCGTGCTCCACGGTTCTTCTTCCGTTCCTCAGGAGTTCGTGAAGATGGTCAACCAGTACGGCGGCAACATGCCCGACGCCATCGGCATCCCCGAGGAGCAGCTGCGTGAGGCTGCCAAGCTGGCGGTTTGCAAGATCAACATTGACTCCGACATCCGCCTGGCCATGACCGGCAATATCCGCAAGTACTTCGCCGAGCATCCCGATCACTTCGACCCCCGTCAGTACCTGAAGCCCGCTCGTCAGGCTGTTAAGGACATGGTAGCCCACAAGATTGTTCACGTTCTTGGCTCCGACGGCAAGGCCTGATCCGATCTTCCATAACCGGCAAATCCCCTTTAAAACCAAGCAGCCAGTGCTGGGAAAGCACTGGCTGCCTTTATTTTTTACTTGCCTACAAATTCTCTGGCCACTTCCACGATATGGTCGGCGCAGAGTCCGAACTGCTTGAGCAGGGCGGCAGCGGAGCCGGAGTGGCCGAATTCATCGTTGACACCGATGCGGCGCACCGGGGTGGGGCACTGCTCACTGAGCACGCCGCAGACCGCCTCGCCCAGGCCCCCCAGAATGCTGTGCTCCTCGCAGGTGATGACCTTCCCGCACTTCTTTGCCGCTTCGATCACCAGTTCCTCGTCCAGAGGCTTCACGGTGGCCATGTTGATCACCATGGCGTGGATGCCTTCCGCTTCCAGCAGCTTCCCTGCTTCCACAGCCTCGGCCACCATCAGTCCGTTGGCGATAATGGCCACATCGGCGCCCTGCCGCAGGACTTCTCCCTTGCCGATGGTGAAGGTAAAGGTTTCCTCGTCGTGGATCACAGGCACGGCGGAACGGCCGAAGCGCATGTACACAGGCCCTTCATGCTCGTAGGCGGCAAAGACCATGGCCTTGGTCTCCACATCGTCGGAAGGAGACATGACCACCATGCCGGGGATGGAGCGCATCAGGGCATAGTCCTCGCAGCACTGATGGCTGGCGCCGTCCTCGCCTACGGAGATGCCGCCGTGGGTGGCGCCGATTTTCACGTTCAGATGGGGGTAGCCGATGGAGTTGCGCACCTGCTCAAAGGCCCGTCCGGCGGCAAACATGGCAAAGCTGCTGGCAAAGGGCGTAAGACCCATGGCTGCCGCGCCGGCGGCTACCGCCATCATGTTCCCCTCGGCAATGCCGCAGTCAAAGTGGCGGTCAGGATAGGCCTTCTTAAACACACCGGTTTTGGTGGCGGCGGCCAGGTCGGCGTCGAAGACGATCACGTCCTCATGGGCAGCGCCCAGCTCCTTCAGGGCATTGCCGTAACTGTCCCGGGTGGCGATTTTTTTCACGTCTGCCATCTTACATGCCCTCCAATTCCGCAAGTTTCTGCTTCAGTTCTGCCATAGCCACGGCGTACTCCTGGTCGTTGGGCGCCTTGCCGTGCCAGGATGCCTGGTTTTCCATGTAGGAGACATCCTTGCCCTTGGTGGTCTTCATCACAATGGCGAAGGGCTTGCCCTTGGTGGCTCTGGCCTTGGCAAAGGTTTCTTCCATGGCCGCAAAGTCGTGGCCGTCGATCCGGGCGACCTCAAAGCCGAAGGCCTCCAGCTTCTCCGCAATGGGATAGGGGCTCATAACCTCAGCCACAGGGCCGTCGATCTGCAGGCCGTTGTTGTCCACAATGACCACCAGATTATCCAGCTTGTAGTGGGCGGCGAACATGCAGGCCTCCCAGACCTGGCCCTCCTGGATCTCGCCGTCGCCCAGCAGCGTATACACCCGGACGTCCTTGCCCATCTTTTTGGCAGCCAGCGCCATGCCGCAGGCTGCGGAAATACCCTGGCCCAAAGAGCCGGTGGACATGTCCACACCGGGAACGGTATTCATATTGGGATGGCCCTGGAGATAGCTGCCCAGATGGCGCAATGTAGGCAGATCCTCCACCGGGAAAAAGCCCCGGTTAGCCAGGGTAGCGTACAGGCCGGGGGCGGTGTGACCCTTGGAAAGGACGAACCGATCCCGATCCTCCCACTTGGGGTTGGCAGGGTCGATTTTCATTTCCTTGAAATACAGGTAGGTAAACAGATCCGCGGCAGACAAGCTGCCGCCGGGATGGCCAGCCTTCGCGCCATGGGTTCCTTCAATGATGCCCATGCGCACCTTGCAGGCATTGATTTGCAGCTGCTTCTTTTCCTCAGGTGTCATAGCGTCCTCCTTTGTTTTCTTCTGGTAGCGTGGATCTGCTTTTCAAGCAATGCCCACTATACGCTGTCAGGTATACGTTCATTATACGTATCCTCGCCGGAGTTTGTCAATCGCTTATCCGGGAAAAGCGGCGCAAATTTTTCCGCGCCGCTTTTGATTTATTCGTTTTCTCCTTCTTCCGGGCAGTACACGCACCGGAAATCGGTGAATGTCCCCCGGCCCTCTCCCTGGGCATACAGACCTATGAGTACCCCGGTAAAGCCGCCGTGGACTTCTGAGGAAAGGTACTGGGTTCTTGCCCGTGCCAGGATCATATACGTCTGAGGCAGGAAGAATTCATACCACTTTGGTCCCATGCGGATCTCCAGCAGCGCCTCGGGTTTCTCCAGGGCCCAACGCGCCCGGACGTGCTTGGCGTCTCCGACGCACAATCGCACCAACGCCTCCGCTCCCTTCCGGGTTCGGCGCACGGCAAAATCATAGTGGGCGTCCTCGCTCATATACAGGGTGATCCCCGCCTCCGCCCCATCTTTCCCATCTGCCGCCACACGGCAGGTAACGCTGCCGCTCATATCCTGCTGGCGCAGGCCGATGAAGGTGGGGGACGCCGGCTGATCCAAGGTAACCCGGCTGCCCTGAAGCACTGCCCGGTCTGCTTCCAGCCGGTAGTTTTCCGCCGCAGGATGGCGCAGGTAACACCAATGAAGATCCCAGGCGGTATTGGCAAAGGTAAATTCCCGCTGCCGTTGCTGCCATCCCGGGATTGGGATCCGGTATTCCCGATCTGTGGTGCCGTCCCGGCCGCAGCGGAACCAGCCGTCCTCCGTCTCCCGGGCCGGGGTGAGGAACACTTCCCTGCCCAGGTGATGGTACGGCTCCCAGGAGCCGATCTGGCGAAAGCCCAGGCTGATCACATACCAATTCCCGTCGGGGCCGGTGAGCAGCTCACCGTGGCCGATGCCCTGGATGGGATAGGGGGCTTTGTTCCGGTTGGTCAGAATGGGATTGCCGGGGCAGCTGACATACGGCCCCCAAAGGCTCTCCGACCGGGCCAGGGTGAGCATATGGCCGTACTCCGTGCCTCCCTCGGAGGCCAGCAGATAATACCGGCCGTGGATCCTATACAAATGAGGCCCCTCCAGGAACCGCCCCCCCGTCCCCTGCCACAGGCAGCGGCTGGGGCTCAGCTTCTCTCCGGTGGCCAGGTCGATCCGGCACTGAACGATGCCGCTGACCCCGGCGTCATCATGGCCGTTGCTCATAAAGTAAGCCTTGTCATCTTCAAAGTACAGCGACGGATCAATGCCGTCCTGGTCTACATAAATCGGATCCGACCACGCTCCCCGGATATCCTCTGTCCAGACATAGAAATTCTGGCCGGTGGAATTGTTGGTGGTGGTCATATAAAATCTGCCACGGTAGTAACGAATGGTGGGGGCAAACACGCCGCCGGAGCTTCCCACCGTTTCCAGGGCTACCTGGTTGGGCCGGGTGAGCACATGCCCCAGCTGCTTCCAGTTCACCAGATCCCGGCTTTCAAACAGAGGAACCCCGGGAAAATACTGAAAGCTGCTGCAAACCATATAATAAACGCCGTCCACCTGACAGACGCTGGGGTCGGGATAAAACCCCCGCAAAACCGGGTTTTCATAGTTCATCGCGCATCCACCTCCTGATAAATCCTGCGCATCAGTTCCGGGTGGAGCTGTGCATAGCTGGGAAGATAGTTGCTTACATGCTGGGCATAGAACACCGACAGGCGGCGGCTTGGCTCCATAATGGCCAGCGCGCCTCCGGCGCCGTCCCAGCCGAATTCCCCTGCGGGAAATTCATCCCGGGCCATGTGCACCCGCAGTCCCAGACCGTAGCCTTCGCTCTCCGGCTTGGTCAGGGTATGGTAGTCCTCCAAAGGCCGGCCCCGCAAATGGTTGGCAGCCATATAGGCGATGGTTTCCGGCTTCAGGATCCGCCGGCCGGTTTTCCCCACGCCGCCGCAAGCCAGAGCGTCGGCAAACAGGATATAGTCCTCCACCCGGCAGCACAACCCCGCGCCGCCGGAGGCATAGATTTTGCTCAGGCGGAAGGTATTCTCCTTATCCGCCCGGAACATCTCCTTCCGAACATCATGCCAGCACAGCTGATTGGGCATCCTGTCCAGCTGCTCCTGGTTCGGATAGAAGGTCATCCCGGTAATGCCCAGAGGCCGGGCAATGTGGGTCTGGATGTACTCCGGCAGGGACAGCCCCGACGCCGCCTCCACCACCGCCCCGGCCACGTCATGGCAGAGGCTGTAGCGGAAGTGGGCGCCCGGTTCAAATTCCAGAGGCTCCCCGGCCAAGGCCCGGATCATCTCCCGGGTGGAGCCGTCAGTGTGCTCCCTGGCCCAAACCAAGCTTGGGGACTGAAGGTCATAGTTAAAACCCGCGGTCATGGTCATCAAATGGCGGATGGTCATGGTATTCCGGGCAGGAACCGCCTTCTCCCCCCGGCGCACTGTGAGCTTGCCGAATTCCGGAAGATACCGGCTCACCGGGTCATCCAGTTGGAGCTTTCCCGCCTCCCACAGCTGCATCACCGCCGTCATGGTCACCGGCTTGGTGCACGAGTAGATCCAGTACCATTCGCCGCCCTGAACGGGCTTGGGATCCAGCGTGTCCATGCTGCCCCGCCAGTGACGGTAAAGCAGCCGGTGATCCTGAAACACCATACATTCACAGCAGGGAACGCCAAACAGCGCCTCCCCCTGATCCAGAAATTCCGTTACTCTTTGAAACTTCATACTTACGCTCCATCTGTGGCCCATTGATTTCCGGGAAAACCGTCGGCAAAGCCCTCCGCCGGCCATAGGAGACTTATTCCGCTCCGGGCCGGTCGGTCTGCGGTTCCTCGCTGCTCCAATTCGAAACCTCCCGGTCTGCATGCAGCCGGTAACGGGGGTTGAACTGCTCAACCTTTTTTATGACGCTCTCATCCCGTTGATCCTGTGCCACCGCTACCAGCCTGGTCAAACCCTGGTTGGGCACCTGGAATTGGAAGAAGTGATCCTTTGCTTCCTGCTTCCCCAGGCTCACCCCATTGGCAAACAGCTCCACCCAGGGCAGGTTGGAGTAAACCGTCACCGCTGTCACAGCTTCCGTTCGCTCTACATACCGTTTGCCGCAGATATGGACAAAGGGTTCCTGAGAAAGCCAGGCTTTGTAGGCGTAAAAAGCGTCTTTTTTGTATGCTCGGTCGATGGTCACCAAACCTTTATGGTTCTGCCCGTTTTCGCCGCCCTCCATCCGTGCGTCGGCGCCGAAGTCGAACATATTCCATACGTGGGTGGCCCAGATATAGTTTCTGGAAAACAGCTGCTTGATCAGCTCCTGGTGATAAAATGCCTGGTAGGTTTCGGAGTAATCCCCCCGGGTGGGATTGGAATTGTGCCAGTTCAGGCCCTCGCAGCCGTATTCGCTGCATCCGATGGGAATGTCGGGATAGGTTTCGTGGAATTGATCGAACCAGGGGCCGTTCATACTGGTATCCCCCAAGTACCATCCGAAATAGTGGTTGTAGCTCACCGCGTCGGGGATCTGAAGATAGGGGTGATCCATAGGACAGGCGGAAACCACTGCGATCACCGTTTTCCGGGTGGGATCCATCTGGTGCGCCAGGTCGTTGAGGATCCGATGGTTATCCAGCAAATCCTGACTGCTGCCCAGCATGGTGGTCTCATTGGACAATCCCCAAACCACGATGGAAGGATGGTTATAGTTCTGCACGATCAGTTCCTTCATTTGGCTGATGGTATTCTCCCTTCCCTCGGGCATATGCCGGGTGATGTAGGGAATCTCCGCCCAGACCACCATACCCCGTTCGTCGCACAGATCATAAAAGTACTGGTCATGCTGGTAGTGGGCAAGGCGGATGGTGTTGGCGCCCAATTCACAGATCAGCTCCATGTCCTCCCGGTGGTGCTCCGGCAGCAGGGCGTTGCCGATTTCCCAGCGATCCTGGTGACGGCAGACGCCCCGGAGGGGATATTCCTCACCGTTGAGCAGGAAGCCCCGATCCGGATCGATGGCAAAGCTGCGGCAGCCAAAGCGGGCGCTGACCCGGTCGATAACCCGGTTCCCTTCCAGCAGTTCAGCCACGGCCCGGTACAGGTAGGGATCCTTTCTGCCATGCCAACGGCGAACATTTGCAATGGCCAGCATGGCAGTGGTCTCGGAGCCGGTCAATTCCGCCACGGTCTGTCCCTCCCGGTTCACAATGGCATAGCGGATGGCCTGGCCCGGCTTGGGATCGGTGAGAAACACCTTCACCTCCACCTGGGCGTCCTGTCCTGTGATCCTGGGGGTGACCTTGATCCCCGGGCCTCCGTAATGATCCAGGTCGAAATGGGTCTGGTTGACGCACAGCACCCACACATCCCGGTACAGTCCGCCGTAGAAGGTAAAGTCCGCCGTCTGGGGATAGACCCGCTGGTTGGGGGCGTTATCCACCACCACAGCCAGCAGGTTTTCCTCCTTCAGATGCGCGGTAAGCTCCACACGCCAGGTGGAATAGCCGCCGTCGTGGTGGGCCAGGTGTTCTCCGTTGCAGTAGACGTCCGCCGAGGAATTGGCGCCCCGAAACTCCAGGTAATACCGGTCGGCTTTTGGCAACTCCGTCCTGGGCAAAGTCCGGACATAGCACCCCTTTCCCCGGTAGTAGTCGTCCCCGCCGTCCTGACCGTCAATGCCGTTCCAGGTGTGGGGCAGGTTGACCAAATTCCAATCCCTAGGAAATTCCTCGGGAATCCGGTCTGTTTTGGCGAACGCCCATTTCCTGTTGATAGATCGTTGTTCTCTCAAGGCCACAGCCTCCTTCGTCTGATTCACAGATGGATCAAAGCCACTGGCCTTCGCCTTGCTTGATCTTCATTTCAAAGGGAGCCAGCGCAATGCTTTCCCCGTTGATTCGGAAGATCTTTCTGGCCGTGGTGTTGTTGAAATAGAACCGATAGGTGCCGCCCGAACCGCTCCGCGCCGTTACCTCCACGCCCTGGGGCAGCATTTCCAGCATATCCACGCCCTGCTCCCGGAAGACCTCCGTCAGCAGCGTCCGGTACAGACCCTTTTCCCCCACCGTCCCTAAATAGTAGGCATAGCCCTTGCCGTAGCGGTTCCTGGTGATGGCAGGGCTGCCCTGGTAGAACCGGCCTTCATAGGTGGCCCAGGCCTTGGCCCCCTCCAGCTCCAGGATATCGCACCAGCTGGTGATGCTGTGGGTCTCGCCGTGAATGGTGCGCAGGCGCTGGTTGGCCTCGCCGATGGCGTCATACTCCTGGACGCTGCATCCGCACAGGGTTCGGAAGGCGCCGGGCAGGCTCTGCCCCAGGATGCAGTTGCCGTTTTGATCCTTGACCCCGCTGCGGTTGGTCAGCACCACAGTCCCCCCCGCGGCGGCAAAGGCTTCCGCCTGACGAACCACCTCCGGATTGGTGATGAAGTGAGTGGGAATCAGTACCACCTTGTACCCATCCAGGCTGTGGCCCTCGGGAAGGATGTCCACATTCACACCCAGGTTCATGCAGGCGTCGTGGAGCAGCCGCATCTGGGTCCAGTAGGCAAAGCCCTTGGACTGTGTGCTGTTCTTCAGTGCGAACTCCTGCTCCGCTGAGTAAAGCATGGCCACCTGGCTGTTCAGGGTGGTCTGATCCAAATCCGGGATGGCCTCCAGCCGGCGGCACAGGTGCGCCAGCTCCCGCAGCCGGCGGTTGGGCTGATTGCTGTGATCCAGAATGCCGTGGCAGAACATTTCCGCCCCGGAGATGGAGGTGCGCCACCGGAAGAAGCTCAGCAGATCCGCGCCGTGGGCCACGGCCTGAAGGGCATAGCCCTCCAGCATCCCCGGTTCCATAGCCGGAGTGATGGGGGACCAGCAGCCCATAGGGCCGCCCAGCTGCTCCAAAATCCAGAAGTTCCGTTGCTTGAAGCTGCGGATGAAGTCCAGGGCAAAGGCGTTGGAGTACAGGGCTTCCGGATCCTTTGGCAGCACCAAGGGCGGATAATTGTCGTAGGCGGCCACATTCAGGGGGGCAAATTCCTGGTGGAAGTCCGGCAGATTGGCGCCGAAGCAGCTGTTGGTGGTGATTACCGCCTCAGGGTCATACCGGCGGATGATGCCGCACTGGAAGCGGACATAGTCCGCCGTGGACGCGGCGCAGAACCGCTCATAGTCCAGCATATAAGCCGGGTTAAACCAGTTAGGGCTGCAATCCGGGGACAGCAGAGGCTTGATCTGATCCCAATGACTGATCTGTCCGCTCCAAACATCGCTGCCCCAGGCCCGATTCAGCCGCTCCAGGGTGCCGTATTTTTTTTGCAAATAGTCCCGGAACGCCCGGGTACAGGCGGGGCAGGTGCAGTGATTGCTCTCCATCTCATTGTCCAGCTGCCAGGCGAATACCTCCGGTCTTCCGGCATAGCGTTTCGCCAGTTCCTCCACAATCCGTCCGGCGTACCGGCGGAAGGTGGGGCTGACCAAACACCGATGCCCCCGGATCCCAAAATCCGTGGGCTTTCCGGTGCGATCCCACTGCAGGGTGTCGGGGTGATCGGTATACAGCCAAACGGGGCCGCTGTTGGTGGGTGTCCCCAAAATGACCTTCATCCCCGCCCGGGCGATCATGTCCACAGCTTCGTCCAGCCACCCAAAGTCAAACCTTCCTTCCTCCGGTTCCATTCTGCCCCAGGCAAATTCCGCGATGCGCACAGTATGGATACCCAAAGCCGCCATCTGCCGGATATCCTCCTGCCACATGCTTTTATCCCAGTGCTCCGGATAGTAGTCGATTCCAATCTTGATCAAGCGCCATTCCTCCCTTGGAATGTTTTGTTTATCCTTTGTTCAGGCGGAAAAGCCGCTTTTCAGCGGCCTTTCCTAAGGAATCTCTGAAGCAATCGGCTGCGGCTGAGCACCGGATCGTTTGCCAAACGCTTTCGGTGCCGGCTCTTGCCGGTTTCATCAGAGCCAGAATTCACTGTTCGATCCGAATCCGGCAGTCGGTGCCGATCTGTTGGATCGATACGCTGTCGGTCTTGCCGCTCAGGCGCAGGGTAATCACATCGCCGCTGCGGCAGGCTCGGGCGGTGAGCAGGGTCTTGCCGTGGGTGTCGCAAACTCTGCGCTCCGCCTGGGTGCCGTCGGCCAGGTTGTACAGCCGCAGCGTCAAACCCTGGGCATAGTCATATTCTGTCTGTTTCTCGTTGGCTCCCACAGGCAGGATGGTGTTCTCCCGGACGTATACCGGCAGGGAGAAGAAGTCGTACTGACCCTTCCGCCAGCCGCCGCCCTCCACCGTCTCGCCGGTGAGCAGGTGCGTCCACCGGCCCTGGGGCAGATAGTAGTCCACAGTGCCGTCCTCCCGCATGACCGGCGCCACCAGGATGCCGTCGCCCAGCATGTACTGCCGGTCGCAATCCTCGCAGCCCAGGTCGTCAAACTCCAGCAGCATAGCCCGCATCATAGGCACGCCGGTCTCGTGGGTCTGCACCGCCTGGTCATACAGGTAGGGCATAAGCGTATTTTTCAGCTTGGTAAAATAGCGGCACACGTCCACCGCTTCCTCACCGAACAACCAAGGCACCCGGTAGGAGGTGGAGCCGTGGAGCCGGGAGTGGGATCCCAGCAGGCCGAAGGCCAGCCACCGCTTGTACAGATCCGCCGGAGCGGTGCCTTCAAAGCCGCCGATGTCATGGCTCCAGAAGCCGAAGCCGGACAGGCACAGGCCCAGGCCGCCCCGGAGGGACTCGGACATGGACACATAGGTGGAGTTGCAGTCGCCGCCCCAGTGAACCGGATACTTCTGGCCGCCCACTGTGGCGCTGCGGGCAAACAGGCATGCCTCCCGCTCCCCCTTAACCTCCTGGATCACCTCAAACACCGCCTTGTTGTACAGGTAGGTGTAGTAGTTGTGCATCCATACCGGATCGCTGCCGTCGTGGTAGACCACATCCGTGGGGATCCGCTCGCCGAAATCGGTCTTGAAGCAGTCCACACCCTGGCGCATCAGCCGGCGCAGATGTCCCTTGTACCACTCCACCGCCTCGGGGTTTGTGAAATCCACCACCGCCAGACCCGCCTGCCACAGATCCCACTGCCAGATATCTCCGTTGGGTTTCTTCAGCAGGTAGCCCTTTTCCGCCGCCTCGTCAAATACGGAGCATTTCTGGCCCAGATAGGGATTGATCCAAACGCAGATCTTCAGGCCCTTATCGTGCATCCGCTTGAGCATGCCCTCCACGTCGGGGAACATCTCCGTATCCCAGTCAAAGCCGCACCACTCGTTCTCACGCATCCAGAAGCAGTCGAAGTGGAACACGCTCAGAGGAATATCCCGCTTGGCCATGCCGTCGACAAACTCCGTCACCGTCTTCTCGTCATAGGAAGTGGTGAAGGAGGAAGTCAGCCACAGGCCGAAGGTCCAGGCGGGAGGCAGGGCGGGACGGCCGGTGAGGCCGGTGTAGCGGGTGAGCACGCCTTTGCGATCCGGCGCGCCAATGACGATGAAGTCCAGCCGCTGGCCGGGAACACTGAACTGCACCTTGGTCACCGCCTCGGAGCAGACCTCAAAGGACACAGGGCCGGTTTCGTTCACCAGCACGCCGTAATTGCGGCTGCTCAGATAGAAGGGAATGTTCTTGTAGCTCAGTTCGCTGGAGGTGCCGCCGTCCTCATTCCACATGTCCACCACCTGGCCGTTGCGGACGAAGGGGGTGAATCGTTCGCCAAGGCCGTAGATCTTCTCACCCACGTCCACCTGGAGCTGGCCGCGCATATAGGGGCCTTCCGGTGTGGAGATGTAGCTGAGCATGGCGGAGCCATAGCGGCTGCCGATGTTGGTCAGCTTCCGGCTGCCATAGTAATAGGTAAAGCCGCAGGGATTCTTCTTCTGGATCACCAGGCGGGTATTGCCGGAGGTGACGGTGACCTCGTTCCCCTCCTCCTGAACCTGGAGGGGTACCCGGGTATCCAGAATGTCAAACTTGGGGTACTTGCGCCGGTCGCCCTTGAAATGGACGGTTTGCAGGCGGATCATGTCCGGCTGGGGGGAGGAAATGACGATCTGCTGCGCAGGGCCGTCCATGCTCCGCTCCTCCTTACGGTAGGGCACAACGAACAAGGAAAGCTCCCGTCCGTCGTCGGAGAGCCGCACCTGGCGGATCTGCTCACAGTTATAGGTGGTAACGCCTGGCTTCATACGCCATTCGCCTAAATTGAATTTCATAGAAACGTCCTCACTTTTTCTGAAATACTATTATAAATTGAATGGGATTCAAATTGCGCTCAAAATCAGGTTCCGCCGTTAATGGTGAAGCCGTCGTTGGCACGGCTGTCCCCTTCCAGGCGGCGGAAGATGGGCATCACCACCTGGCTGACGGTGTAAATCGCCAGGATGGGGCCGCAGAACAGGGCGATATAGGTCAGAACCGGCGCCGTTCGGAAGAAAATCAAATACTGAACGAACAGGATCCCCACCAGAGATATAGACCGCAGGAAGAACCGAACGAAGATCTTCCGGGCGTTGGCCAGGGACGCCGGCAGCCGGTTTTCATACCGGGCCTCCAAAGGAAAAACATACAGGAAGTGGAGCACAAGCAAACATACGGCGGCAATTGCCAGGATCAGAAATCCCACAGGATTTCCCTCCAGCTTGTGAAACAATTGCAGGTCGATCCAAACGCTGTAGATCACCGCTGCCAGGATCAGGGTCAGCGGAATGCCGTGACGCAGATTTTGCTTATAGGCAGACCAGAACTGGCTGGTCATAGACGGAGACTCCCGATCCTCCACCATTTTCAGCGTCACGGAAAAAGCGGCGATGGTGGAAGTGCCAATGGTGATCAGCGGGATGCATCCCAGGATCCAATAGAAATTCAGGATCAGCAGGTTGGTGATCCGGGTTCCGATGGTAATAAAGGGCGAGTCGATTTGCAGTTTCATAGGGACATCTCCTGACGTTCCTCCCTCCGCCAGCCGCCGCAGCGGCCGCGGAGGGAGGAAAATGGACTAGGTTGGTTATCTAAAATTGTATCATAGGATCCGGGGATCTGTCAAAGAAGACATGCCCGTTTCCCATTTCTTAGGAAGGTTACTGCAGAGCGAACTTCCGGGCGGCTTCGTCCTCGCACCACTGGACGCACTCGTCATAGCCGTAGCCCTGGCAGGCTTCGGTCATGGCAGCCACCTCCGCTTCGAAGGCAGCGTCGTCGGCGGCGTACATAGCCCGCCAGGAACCTTCCTTGATGGCTTTGCACACCTGCTCCCACTTCAGATCCAGGTCAGCGGAACGGGTAGCCAAAGCGAAGCTGACGGTGGGAACCATGGCATAATCGGTGCTGTCCAGGTACTCCTGCACCGTGGTAGCGCCGGTGAAGTCACGCCAATCCTGCTCGGCCTCGTTCTTGGCGTCACCCTGCTCGCTGGCCCAGGTGGCCTTGCTGAACTTCTCGCCGTTGGAATCGGGGTTGGTGGCGCCGGAGGACCAGGTGGTGTTGTTGATCTGAAGCAGACCGTCGTTGAAGGTGCCGCTGAGGGTGTAGGTCTCGCCGGTGTAGGGAGAGGTCCATTCCACGCCGGTCAGGTCGGTGGAGCTGTCGTTGGCGCACTTCTTGCCCAGTTCGGTAAAGTAAGTGTTGCCGTTTTCGTCATAGTCCCACATCAGGCCCTTGATGCCGTACCAGATGGTCATGCCGCCTTCGGGGGTGCACAGCCAGTCGATCAGCTGCATGGCCTTCTCCGGGTAGATGCACTTGCTGCCGATGGACCAGATGCGCTCGTTGCCGGTGGTGTTCAGGCCGTAGACGATGGTGTTGGC
>CALWXQ010000003.1 GCA_944385545.1 uncultured Oscillospiraceae bacterium
GGACTCGAACCCCCGACCTACTGATTACAAATCAGTTGCTCTACCAACTGAGCTATACCGGCGGCTCAAACAGAACATGCTCATTATACCACAAAAGTCCTGTTTGTCAAGGGTTTTTTACCCCTTCCCCGAAAAAACTTCCGAGGCAGTTTTCCTGCCTCGGAAGTGGGAAAAACAAGGGACTTTTCCGGGTTTATCAGAATTCTACGTCCATTTTTGCCATGACCGCTGCACACCGGGGGCACAGGCCGTTTTCATCGGCATCCACAGAGTGCATCCAGCACCGGGGACACTTGACGCCCTTGGCCTCGCTGACGCCAATGGTCAGGCCGGGCAGGTTCACGCCCTGGGCCACTTCGGCGCCTTCCTCCGGGGCGCTCCAGTCGCAGGCGGAGACGATACAGATCTCTGCCAGATTCAGGCCCCGGCAGGCTTCCTTCACCGCTGGATCGTCGGTTTGGAGGGTCACATGCGCCTCCAGCGCCTTGCCGATGCGCTTGTCCGCTCTGGCCTTCTCCAGCACGCTGTTGACGTCCTGGCGCAGCTTCATGACGGTGTTCCACCGTTCCATGACTTCCGGCTTCAGGGCGTACTGCTGGAAGCCCTGGGGCATCTGGTTGAGCAGGATGTTTCTGGGATCGTCTCCCTCTCTATGGGGCATGGCCTGCCAGATCTCGTCACAGGTAAAGCACAGAATGGGCGCGAAGACCTTGGCCAGGGCGTCCAGGATCAGGAACAGGGCGCTTTGGGCGGAGCGGCGGCGCAGGCCGTCCTTCTCCTCACAGTACAGCCGATCCTTGATGATATCCAGGTAGAAGCTGGACAGCTCCACCACGCAGAAGTCGTTGATGATATGGGCCACAGGATGGAACGCGTAGTCCATGTAGGCGGCCCGGCAGGCAGTGACCACCTCATGGAGCTTGGTCAAGGCCCAGCGATCCAGCTCCTCCATCTCCTCGGGAGCCACCAGGTTGTTGGGATCGAAGCCGTTCAGGTTGCCCAGGCAGTACCGGGCGGTGTTGCGGAACTTCAGGTAGTTCTGGGCCAGCTGCTTGAAAATCTCCTTGGAGCAGCGCACGTCCGCATGGTAGTCGGAGGATCCGGCCCACAGCCGGATGATGTCCGCGCCGAAGTCCTTAATCAGCTCCGCCGGATCCACGCCGTTGCCCAGGGACTTGTGCATGGCACGGCCCTGGCCGTCCACAGTCCAGCCGTGGGTGATGACGTTTTTAAAGGGAGCCACCTTGCCCAGGGCGCCTACGGCGGTGAGCAGGGAGGACTGGAACCAGCCCCGGTACTGATCCGCGCCCTCCAGATACACGTCCGCGGGCCACAGCTCCGGGGTGTCGTGCTTCAAGGAGGCGTAGTGGGTGGAGCCGGAGTCGAACCAGCCGTCCAGGGTATCGGTCTCCTTGTCAAAGGACTTGCCGCCGCAATGGGGGCAGGTCAGTCCCTGGGGAATCAGATCCTTCGCTTCCCGCTCAAACCAGACGTTGGAGCCGTACCGGTCAAAGAGATCGCAGATATGCTCGATGGTCTCGGGGGTGGACACAGGCTTGCCGCAGTCAGCGCAGTAGAACACAGGGATGGGCAGACCCCAGCGGCGCTGCCGGGAGATGCACCAGTCCGCCCGCTCCCGGATCATGCTCACCATCCGCTCGCCGCCCCAGCCGGGGTACCACTTCACGTTCTGTACAGCCTCCACGGCGTCGTCCTTGAACGCTTCCACAGAGCAGAACCACTGGGGGGTGGCCCGGAAGATGATGGGCTTCTTGCACCGGTCATGGTGGGGGTAGGAGTGGACAATTTCCTCGCTGGCAAAAAGCATGCCGCTTTCCTTCATGTCCGCCAGAATCACCGGGTTGGATTCCTCGGTTTTCAGGCCGGCGTACTTGCCGGCGTAGTCGGTATGGCGGCCCACATCGTCCACAGGCACCACCAGCTCCATACCGTAGCGCATACAGGTCTGGTAGTCGTCGGCGCCGAAGCCGGGGGCGGTGTGAACGCAGCCGGTACCGGAGTCCATGGTGACGTACTCGGCGTTCACCAGCCGGGAGGTCTTGTCCAGGAAGGGATGCCGGGCCAGCATATTCTCAAAGAAAGCGCCGGGATAGGAGGCCAGGACTTCGTAGTGGGCGAAGCCTCCCATTCCCATGACCTTCTCCATCAGGGCCTGGGCCATGACGTAAGTCTCACCGTTATCCGCCTTCACCAAGACGTAGGTCTCCCGGGGGTGCAGGCAGATGGCCAGGTTGCCGGGAAGGGTCCAGATGGTGGTGGTCCAGATGACGAAATAGGTACGGCTCAGATCAAATCCCGCCAGCTTGCCCAGGTCGTCCTGAATGGGGAACTTCACATAGACGGAGGTGCAGGGATCCTCCTGATACTCGATCTCCGCCTCCGCCACGGCGGTGGAGCATACCGGGCACCAATACACAGGCTTCAGGCCCTTGTAGATGTAGCCCTTGTCAAACATCCGGCCGAAGACCTTGACCTCCTGGGCCTCAAAGTGCTTGTCCATGGTGCGGTAGGGATGCTCCCAATCGCCCACCACGCCCAGGCGCTGGAATCCCGCCTTTTGCCGCTGGATATACTTCTCCGCGAAGGTTTCACAGGCGGAGCGGAATTCCGCCACCGGCATGGTCTTGTGGTTGAGCTTGCTCTTTTTGATGATGGCGGTCTCAATGGGCAGGCCGTGGTTGTCCCAGCCGGGAACGTAGGGGGTGTAGTAGCCCATCATGGCGTGGCTGCGGACGATGAAGTCCTTCAGGGTCTTGTTCAGGGCGTGACCCATGTGGATGTCACCGTTGGAAAAGGGAGGGCCGTCGTGGAGCACGAAGGGAGGGTAGTCCCGATTCTTCTCCAGCATTGCCTGGTACAGATCCAGCTCCTCCCAGGCCTTCAGCATACCCGGCTCCCGGGCAGGCAGACCCGCCTTCATGGGGAAGTCGGTTTTCGGGGTGATGATGGTGTTTTTGTATTCCATTGGGAAATGACCTCCAGTTTGATTTTGGAAAAAGGAAGCGCCTTTGTCTCTATCCAAGAGACAAAGGCGCGTAAACCTCTGCGGTACCACTCTCATTCCGGCCCGAAGGGCCGGCACTCAACAGCGCGGTATCGGGCGCTGACCGGCGCGGCCTGGCCCGGGGGCGTCGGCGCGCTGCTCGGAGGTGATATGAGCCGGGCGTCCGCTTACTGCCTTGCACCGTTGCGGCAGCTCTCTGAAAGGGGCGGCACCGTTCACCTGTCCTCGTCATGGCGTTGGGGATATGGATGGGATCAGCGGTTCTTGGGATCGTAGTTGCGGCCGAATTGCAGGTTCAGGCTGGCAAACTTGCTGGTAGTGGTGTCGTTGGCGGTGGGGTGCTTGGGCGCCGCCTTGGGGGAATGATCCACAGTGGAGCCTACAATGGCCTCCACATTCTGGGCGATCATGTCCGCCACGTCATCCGACGGAGCGGCGGGCTGCACCGGGGCGGCGGGCTGCGCCGGGGCGGCAGGGGCGTTGGCGCTCTTAATCCGCTCCAGGGCCTGGATGCAGGTGCGCAGCTGCTCCTGCAGCTCGTTGATCTTGGCGGCGGCGGTGCGGCGGGCGTCCTCCACCCGGGCGTTCTCGGCGGCCACCAGGGCATCGTTATTGACGCTGACGGAAGCGGCCGCTGTGGCGGCGGCGGCGTTGGCGCTGGCCTCCTGGAGCATCCGGTTGCATTTGGCCTCGGCCTCCAGAACCATTTTGTCGCAGGCCTTCTGGGCGTTGACCACCGCCTCCTTCATGGAAGCTTCGTTCTTGCGGTATTCTTCCAGCTTGCCCACCAGGACACGCAGCTTGCTTTTCAGCAGGGCGTTCTCCTTATACAGCGTCACATAATCCTCTGTCAGAGGCTCCAGGAACTCGTCCACCTGCTGCATATCATAGCCGCCGAAGGTGGATCTGCCAAAGGAGATCTGGTCGATTTGCTGTGGTGTAAACATGATGATTTGTTCTCCTTCCTGATCTTAAGTATTGACATATACCCGCCCATCCAAACGGGCGCGGAAATCAGATATAGCTCTCCACCTCGGCCTGGAGGGTCTCCAGGTCGCCCACGATATCCATGTTGTGGGGGCAGAACAGATAGGCGGACTGAGCGATCTTCTTCACGTCCCCATCCAAGGCATAGACACAGCCGGACAGGAAGTCCACCACCCGGCGGGCCATGGCCTTATCCACGTTCTCCATATTCACGATAACGGCGCGGCGGTTGCGCAGATCATCGGCGGCCTTGGAGGTATCGTTGAAGCTGCCCGGGCGGAACAGAACCACCTCCTGCTTGTTGGAGGGGTTCATGTTCAGAACCTGGCCGGTAAAGCCCACCGGCGCCGACGGCGCGGGCGCGGCAGTCACCGGCGCGGCAAAGTCAAAATCATCCGCCTCCTCCTCGGGGGCGGGAGCGGGTGCTCTGCGGGGAGCGCGCCGGGCAGGGGGCTCGGAGGGCTGCTCGTAATCATCGAGGTAATCGTCTTCCTCGTCATAATCGTCGTAATCGTCATCGGAATAGGGTTGGGCAAATTTCTTTACGTTATCCCAAAAGCTCATCTGGTATATCCTCCTAGTATATCTTCACATCATTTTGATGGATCCTTGGCATAGTCCCTGGCACCGAAGATGGCGGTACCCACGCGGATCATGGTGCTGCCGCAGGCAATGGCATCGGGGTAGTCCCCGGACATGCCCATGGACAAGCAGTCCGCTATGACATTATAGTCCGCTATGACATTATCGGTTATTTTGTTCTTTATGTCAACAGTTAATTGGAACATTTTTTGAAAAAACTTGATGTTTTCTCCCGATTTATACGAGATAGGAGGGATAGCCATAAGCCCTTTGATACATATGTTTGAAAAATTACCGGCTTCTTCCACCACTGGAAGCACCTGCTCCGGGGCGAATCCGGACTTGCTGGTCTCGCCGCCGATATTCACCTCCAACAGAATATCCTGGACGAGGCCCTGTCTGGCGGCTTCGGCGTCGATGGCCCGCAGAAGGCGCAGGCTGTCCACGCTTTGGATCAGATCCACCTTTCCCACCACCTGGCGCACCTTGTTGGTCTGCAAATGGCCGATGAAGTGCACCGGCGCTCCCTGGTAGGCGTTCTCCCGGAGCTTGGCCGTCAGCTCCTGAACCCGGTTCTCCCCGCAGCAGTCCACCCCGGCGGCAATGGCCTGGCGCACCGCCTCGGGGCCGTTCATTTTGGTGGCGGCGCAGAGCTTGATCTGCCCGGGATCCCGGCCGCAGGCCAGCGCCGCGGCCTCCATTTGCGCCCGAACCCGGGCTACATTTTCAGCAATGGACATAAACGCTCCTTCTTTCTATGGCGTGTTTGGCAACGGCGGTTGCTCCCTGGCTCCGGGGCAAAAAAAGGGCGGCGGAACAACTGCTCCGTCGCCTGTTGCTTTATGCAGTGGTAGCTGCGGCTTTCAGCGGCTTCATGGGGGCCAGCGTAGAGATGGCATGCTTGTAGATCATTTGCTGCTTGCCGTCGGTCACCAGGACCACCACGAAGCTGTCAAAGCCGGTAACGATCCCCCGGAGCTGGAAGCCATTCATCAGGAACAAGGTCACGGGAATCCGATCCCGGCTGACCTCCCTTAAAATGGCCTCCTGTAAATTGGCTGCTTCAGACATATGTATACCTTCTTTCTTTGAGGATGTACATATGCTAGCATGTTTTAGTTGTCAAATTCCCGAAGAACCTGTCGGGCCAGGGCAATTATTTCTTCCTCCGGCTGCTCCTGCCCACGGATCAGCCAGTGGATGGCGCTGTTGCGCCGGAACCAGGTCAGCTGCCGCTTGGCATAGTGCCGGGAGGCCCGGCGGACGCGCTCCGCCGCCTCCTCCACAGTTTCCCGCCCCTGCAGGGCCAGGACGAATTCTTTGTAGCCGATGGCCTGCATGGCGGTGCAGCCGGGGCTGACGCCGCTGTCCAGCAGCCCCCGGATCTCCTCCAGCAGTCCTCGCTCCAGCATCCGATCCACCCGGCTGTCCACCCGGCGGTACAGCTCCTCCCGGCGGGCAAAGTCCAGCCCTAGCCAGACAGGCCGGTACCGGGGCGGCAGGGCCTGGGTGCGGCGGTTGTGCTCCGTGATGGTCATGCCGGTCTGGCGGTAGACCTCCAGCGCCCGGAGGATCCGCTTCCGGTCAGACAGATGCAGCCGCCCGGCGGATTCCGGATCCACCTGGGACAGCCGCGCCAGCATGGCCTCCATGCCCTCCCGGCGGGCCTGATCCTCCAGCTCCTCCCGCAGCTGCCGGGAGGGCGCGGGGGCGAAGTCGTTACCCCGGATCAGGGCGTCCATATACAGGCCGGTGCCTCCGGCGATGATTACGGTCTTTCCCCGGCTGAGAATGTCCTCCACAATGGGTACTGCCATGTGGCAGTAGCGGCTGACGGAGAACTCCTCCTCCGGATCCGCCACATCCAGCATATGGTGCCGGATCCGCCCCATTTCCGCCGGGGTGGGCTTGGCGGTGCCGATGTCCATGCGCCGGTATACCTGCATGGAATCGCAGGACACCACCTCCCCGTCCAGCTCCTCTGCCAGGGCAATGGCCAGGGCGGTCTTTCCCGAGGCGGTGGGGCCGGGAACGCAGATGATTCGGTTCATCCCTTTTCCTCCCCCCTACGTTCAGGTGCGGCGGAACTGCTTTTCCAACAGCTTTTTGCTCAGGCTGACGCAGATGGGGCGGCCGTGGGGACAGTATTTCAGATCCTCCCGGCCCATCACCTGATCCACCAAAGCCTTCAGCTCCGCTTCGTCGCTGACCCATCCGGCCTTAATGGCGGCTTTGCAGGCAATGGTATGCAGCAGCTCGTCCCGGACGTTGTCCTTTCTGGCCCGGCGTCCGGCCAGCAGATCCGCCGCCAGGGCCTCCAGGGTATCGGCGGCGTCTGTGGGGGTCAGATCCATGGGAATCTGCCGCAGCAGCAGAGCGTCTTCCCCAAATTCTCCCAGCTCGAATCCCAGCTCCTCCAGCATGGGCTGGTTGGCCAGCAGCTCCCCCACTCCGGCGGGGCTGAGGCGCACCACCTGGGGGGTGAGCAGGCACTGCCGGGAGATGGCCTCCTGATTGGCCTTCAGCCGTTCAAACAGGATCCGCTCATGGGCGGCATGCTTGTCGATGAGGAAGGCCTCCTCTCCCTGCTCCACCAGGATGTAGCTGCGGTACAGTTCCCCAACCAACCGCCAGGGCTGGGCCGGGGGCATCTCCATGGCCTGCTGTTCCGGCTCCTGGGGAACCGGCAGCGAAGCCGGAGGCGGCAGAAGGCTCTGGGCAATATCCGAATCTTCCCGAAGCTCCGCCGCCTCCGGAAGCACCGGAGCGGGCGGGAGGTCTTCCTGCCGGGGCGCCGGCGCTTCCGCCGCCTCGGCTTGGGGGGTGAGCACCGGCTGGCGCAGGGGCAGCCGGGCCGACATGGCGGCAGCGGCCTCCGGCCGGGGCCGGGGCGCGTCCTTCAGCGCGGCGGAGAAGGCCCGGAATTGCTCGGCGTCCATGGTACGGAAGAAATCCCCCTTTCCCCCGCCCGCGGCGGACTGCCGGGACTGGGGCGAGGATCCCCAACGGGGAGCAGCCTCAGCCGCTGTCCGGGAGGAAGCCGCTGTCCGGGAGACTTCCTCAGCCTGGGAGGCAGCCTCTGCCTGGGAGACAGCCTCTGCCCGGGGAGCGGGGAAGCGCACCTGGGGTCGGTCGGTCTGCTTGTTCAGGGCGCCCAGCACACCGTAGTGGACGCAGTCGAACACCGCCTTCTCCCGGAGGAACTTCACCTCCGTCTTGGCCGGGTGGACATTCACATCCACAGCCCCGGCGGGCAGGTTCAGGTGGAGGACACAGGCCGGGAACCGCCCCGCCTGAATCTGGTTGCGATAGGCCTCCTCCAGGGCGGCCATCAGCAGCTTGGACTTCACCGGCCGGTGGTTGACGAAGAAGGTCTGCATGCTCCGGCTGGGCCGGGCGTCGGTGGGCCGGGAGACGTAGCCTGTAAGGCTGTAGTCCTCCCAGCGGCTGTCCACCGGAACCATCCGGGCGCAGTCCCGGCCGTAGACGCAGTACACCGCCGCCTCCAGACCGCCCTTGCCCGGGGTGGAAAGCACCGGCTTGCCGTCCCGGATCATTTGGATGGCCACTTCCGGATGGGCCAGAGCCTGCATCTGCACCGCGGAGGCCACCCGTCCTGCCTCCACGGAGTCGGATTTCATAAATTTCATCCGGGCGGGGGTGTTGAAAAACAGATCCCGGATCAAAATGGTGGTGCCGTCGGGGCAGCCCGCCTCCTCCTGGGACACAATCTTCCCTGCCTCCAGGCGCACACTGGTGCCGGTTACGGCGCCGGGAGTCTTGGTCAGCAGATCGATGCGGCTGACCGAGGCAATGGCCGCCAACGCTTCCCCCCGGAAGCCCATGGTGCCGATGGCCGCCAAATCCTCGGCACTGCGCAGCTTGCTGGTGGCATGGCGCAGGAACGCCGTCCGGGCGTCCTCCGGGGACATGCCGCAGCCGTCGTCGGTGACCCGCAGGAAGGTCATGCCGCCGCCCCGAAGCTCCACGATGATCTTGGAGGCGCCCGCGTCCACGGCGTTTTCCAGCAGCTCCTTTACCACCGAGGCAGGACGCTCCACCACCTCGCCGGCGGCGATCAGATTGGCGATATGGGGGGATAACTGAATAATCTTAGGCATAGGATCACCTCAGTCCGCGAATGGCAACGAGATTGATGATGGCATGGATGACAATGGGGGCGAAAACGGTGCCGGCCTTGGTATAGCTCCAGGCCAGGCACAGCCCCGCCGGCAGATACTGGATCACGGCCAGCAGCAGCTCCAGGGGGCTGTATCTGCCCAGATAGCCCAAAATGTGGATCATGGCAAAAAGCAGCATGGAGATCAGATAGGCAGCCCAGTGGGATTTGTCATAGAGCTTGCGAAAGACCACGCCCCGGTACAGGCATTCCTCCGCCGGCGGCACCAGGATCACGGTACCCACCGTCATGAGAAAGTAGCTGCTGCCGCTCATCCGGATAATGGCGGCGTCGTTGTAGTTGGAGAAACCCGGCAGCAGCTGGCCGATGATCCAGTCGGTGCACCGGCTACAGGCATAGTAGGCCGCCAGACCCAGGATCACCGCCTGGCACAGGTAGGCCGGGTGCTGGGTGGCCTGGCTCAGCGAGCGGCCCAGAAAATCCCGGAAGATCACCACTGTTGCCAGGAAGTTGATGATATAGTAGGTAAAATTCAGCTCCGCCTCGCTTAACGGCACATCCAGCTGCCTGTTGATCCAACTCAGCAGGCCGGACAGGAACAGCATCTGCACCGCCAGGTACGTCAGCGCGGAAAGCGTCTCCCGGGAGGACGGGGCGAGCATGGCGTTTCGGTTGTTTCTCATAGTCAAGTCAGCATTTTTTTCAGTTTGAACAGTTCGTTCATGGCTTCAATGGGGGTCATGGTTTCCGGGGACAGCTTCCCCAGAAGATCAAGCACCTCCCTGCCCTTCAGATCCTCCATGGTCATCTGATCCTGTTCCGGAGCCTGAACCGCCGGCGCCGGACGGGGCGACGGATTCTGGGTCTCCAGCTCCGACAGAATCGCCCTGGCCCGGGAGACCACCACATCGGGAAGCCCCGCCAGCTTGGCCACCTCGATGCCGAAGCTGTCGTCGGTGGAGCCGGGGATGATCTTGCGCAGGAAGATCATTTCCCCGCCCCGCTTCTTGACGGCTATGTTGTAATTTTTCACATTGGGCAGGGTGTTTTCCAGGGCGGAAAGCTCATGGTAGTGGGTGGCGAACAGGGTCTTCGCTCCCAGGCGCTTGGGATCGGCGGCATACTCCAGCACCGCCCGGGCAATGGACATACCGTCATAGGTGGAGGTGCCCCGGCCGATCTCGTCCAGGATCAACAGGCTTCGGGAGGTGGCGTAGCGCAGGATGTTGGCCACCTCCGCCATTTCCACCATGAAGGTAGAGCGGCCGGAGGACAGGTCGTCGCTGGCGCCGATGCGGGTGAACACCCGATCCACCAGCCCCAGCCGGGCAGACCGGGCCGGGACAAAGGAGCCGATCTGGGCCATAAGCACGATCAGGGCCACCTGGCGCATGTAGGTGGATTTGCCCGCCATATTGGGGCCGGTGATAATGGACACCATGTTCTCCCCGCAGTCCAGACAGGTGTCGTTGGGGACAAACAGGCTGTCGGTCTGGATGGCCTCCACCACCGGATGCCGACCGTCCGTAATGGTGATCTCCCGGCCGTCGGTGATCTGGGGACGGCAGTAGCCCCGCTGGACAGCCACACAGGCCAGGGAGCACAGCGCGTCCACCTCCGCCACGGCCACCGCCGCCTTCTGCACCCGGACGGCCTGCTGTCCGATGTAGTCCAGCATCCGCTGGAAGAATTCATATTCCACCGCCGCCAGCCGATCCTTGGCCGAGAGCACCTGGCCCTCCAGCTCCTTCAGTTCCGGGGTAATATAGCGCTCGCAGTTGGTCAGGGTCTGCTTGCGGATGTACTCCTTGGGTACCTGCTTAATGTTTCCCTTGGAGACTTCAATATAATAACCAAAGACCCGGTTGTAGCCCACCTTCAGGTTGCGGATGCCGGTTTTCTCCCGCTCGGCGGTTTCGATGGCGGCAACGGTGCCGCTGCCCCCTTCCAGGATGTCCCGCAGCCGGTCGGCTTCCTCGCTGGCGCCTTTGCGCAACAGGCCGCCCTCCCGGACAGTGAGCGGGGGATCGTCCACAATATAGCCTTCAATGCGCACGGCGCAGTCCTTCAGCAGGTCGATCTGCTTATCCAGCTTCACCAGCCGGGAAGATTTGGTGTTTTGCAGCTGGGCCTTGACCCCGGCCAAGGCCCGAATGCCCCGGGCGAAGCCCTGCAGCTCCCTGCAGTTGACGGTTCTGGCCACGATCCGGGTCATGACCCGCTCCAGATCCGTCACTTCCTTCAAAGCGCTTTCCAGTTCCCCCCGGACAATGGGATTGTCCACCAGCTCCTCCACCGCGTCCTGGCGGCAGGTGATCTGCAACGGATCCAGCAGCGGCTTTTCCAGCCAGGAGCGGAGCATCCGGCTGCCCATAGGCGTATGTGTCCGATCCAGCACCCCCAGAAGGCTCCCCTTCTTGTCCTTGGTGCGCATGGATTCCGTCAGCTCCAGGTTCCGCCGGGCGTCCAGATCCAGATCCATAAACCAGCCGGTGGTATAGCACTGGATCTGGCGAACCTGGGCCAGGCCGTTCTTTTGCAGCGCCTTCAGAATCTGCAAAAGCGCGCCGCTGGCCACGGCGGCGGCCCGCGTCCCGGACAATCCCAGCTGGGCCAGGTCGGCGCTGAAGTGGGTCTGGAGCGCCTCGGCTGCCCGGTCAAACCGGAACTGCTCGGCGCTGCCTGGGCTGACGCAGCAATTCAGCCGCCGGGTCAGGGTCTCCTGGATCACCGGGCTGTCCACCTCGCTGCCGAAGCAGACCTCCTCCCGGGGGGCAAACCGCCCCAGCTCCGAAGCCACGTTCAAAGGATCCGCGCAGGTGGTGGCGTAGAAAGCGCCGGTGGAAATGTCGCAGAAGGCCAGGCCGAACTGACTGTTCTCCCCGTAGAGACAGCCGAAATAATTGTTTTTGCTCTCGTCGAGCATACTGCTCTCGATCACGGTACCCGGAGTGACAATCCGGGTCACCTCCCGATCCACCAGGCCCCGGCTCAGGGCCGGATCGGTCATTTGCTCGCAGATGGCGACCTTGTAGCCCTTCTGCACCAGCCGGGCGATATAGGCCTCGGCGCTGTGATAGGGAACGCCGCACATAGGGGTCTGCTCCTCCTTGGGCTTGCCCCGATCTCGGGTGGTCAGGGTCAGATCCAGCTCCCGGGCAGCCAGCTTGGCGTCCTCATTGAACATTTCATAGAAATCTCCCAGGCGGAAGAATAAAATGCAATCTTTGTTCCGCTCCTTCATCAGAAGATACTGCTTCTGCATGGGAGTGGGTTCATTTCCGGCTTTAGCCATGAAACCAGCCTCTTTCTGTAAAAATAGGGGTTGCGGGAAGCGGCGCGCTTACAGCCGTCCGGTGAGGCTCCAGGTGGTGGCCCCGGTGATGGTGACGGCCTGATAGCTGCCTATCAGAGCGTCGTCGCCGGAAAAGCGCACCAGCCGTCCGCCCTCGGTGCGGGCAGTCAGGGAATCCCCGTCCCGGCCGTCCACCAGACAGGTCAGGGTTCTGCCCACATAGCCGCTGTGGATCTGGGCGGAGATCTCGTTTTGCAGGGCGCACAGCCGGTCGAACCGGCGGTTCTTCTCTTCCTTGGATGTCAGATCCTCCATTTTGGCCGCGGGGGTTCCGGGCCGGGGGGAGAACAGAAAGGTGAACAGGCTGTCATAGCGTACCTGCCGAATCAGGGACAGAGTATCCAGAAAATCCTCCTCCGTCTCCCCGGGGAAGCCCACGATCACATCGGAGGTGAGTACCAGCTCCGGCATGACCTTCTTGGCATAGGCCACCTTGGCCAGGTAGGTCTCCCGGTCATAGTGGCGGTTCATGGCCTTCAGAACCCGGCTGGAGCCGGACTGGAAGGGCAGGTGGAGGTGCTTGGCGATTTTGGGATTCCGGGCCATGGTATCAAACAGCTTTTCCGACGCGTCCCGGGGATGGCTGGTCATGAAGCGGATGAGGAACTGCCCCGGGATCCGGGCGACGGCCTCCAGCAGGTCGGCGAAATCCACGCCGCAGTCCAGATCCTTGCCGTAGGAATTGACGTTCTGGCCCAGGAGGGTGATCTCCTTCACCCCGCTTTGGATCAGCTCCCGGCACTCCCGCAAAATATCCTCCGGATGGCGGCTGCGTTCCCTGCCCCGGACATAGGGCACGATGCAGTAGGTGCAGAAATTGTTGCAGCCGTACATGATGGATACCCAGGCCTTCAGCTGGGAATCCCGGGCCTGGGGAATGCCTTCGGCAATGGAGCCGGCCTCGTCTCGGGTAAAGAACAGCCGTTTCTTCCCCTCCAGCACTCCCAGGAGCATCTCCGGGAAGCGCCACAGGTGATGGGTAGAGAATACCCCGTCCACATGGGGGAAGCTGCTCCGGATCCGCTCCTGCACAGAAGGCTCTCCGGCCATGCAGCCGCACAGGAAAATCTTCTGCCCCGGATGGCGGCGCTTGGTATGGGTCAGGGCGCCCAGGTTCCCGAAGACCCGCTGCTCCGCGTGCTCCCGGATGGCGCAGGTGTTCAGGATCACCACATCCGCCCCCTCAGCCCCCTGGGCCATGGCGTAGCCGCACTGGGCAAGATATCCCCGGAGCTTCTCGGAGTCCGCCTCGTTTTGCTGGCAGCCGTAGGTTTCCACATAAGCGGTGGGCGACTGCCCCAAGCTTTGCCAATAGGCGGCGATCCGGTCACAGCAGGCAAACTGTCCGTCCAGCTGGGGCTGAGAAATGCGGGTGGTTTTAACATCCATAGGGGTTCCTCCGATGATAGGTTCTCAACTATAAATGATATCATTTTATCCGGATTTTTGCAAGTGTTTCCGTATGTATCCCGGCGGAGGTTAAGTTTTTCAATCAGGGTTGCATTCATTCTGAAAACGTGGTAGACTAAAGCGTATCTGATACGGATTCTCTTTTAAAATCTTTCATCAATTCGAATAAAAGATTTTATTAGTTAGAGAATCCTATGAGACGGGGATATGTGATTTTCTATTCCGAAAATCACATATTCGGCAACGCCGCAAGGCGGTGTCTTCTTGATCAAAATGAAATATTTTAATCAAGAAATAGTATGAAAACCGAGAAATGAGGACGATTCATGAAAGATTGTAAATTTTGTCAGGCGGAAATAAACGACGAAGACCGCGTTTGCCCCGTCTGCGGCAAGGAGCAGGATGCCGCCGCCCAGTCTGGCGCTGTGGAAACCGCCCCTCAGGACATCCCCGGGGAAGACGCCGCCCAGGAAGAAGCCGCCGTAGCGTTCCCTGCGGAAGAAGCCGCCGTCGCGGAGTTCTCCGAAGAAGAAAGCGCCCCGGAAGATCCTCCCGCCGGGGAAGCTCCGGCTGAGGAAGCCCCGGCTGCGCAAGCCCATAAGGTCAGCCCCGGGAAGCTGGCTCTGGCCACCGCCGCGGTGGTGGTGCTTGCCGCCCTGCTCATCGCCCTGGTGATGGCGGGCATGCAGGACGCCGGAACCGCCGCCGGGGAAACCGCCGCCCCGGAGCTTTCGGCCACCCAGCCCGCGACGGAAGTAACCACCGCCCCCACCACCCCCGCCACCATTCCCGCCGACGGCAACCCCGACGACGTGACCTGCAAGGGCAGCTATACCGTGGACGACGAAACCGCCCGGAACAGCGCCGATGTGGTGGTGGCCACCATGGGCGGTATGGAGCTGACCAACAGCCAGCTTCAGCCCTTCTATTGGCTGGAGGTGCAGGGCTTCCTGAGCAACTACAGCGCTTACGCCGCCTATTTCGGTCTGGACTATACCCAGCCTCTGGACACCCAGGTGCCCATAGAGGAGGGCTATAATACCTGGCAGCAGTTCTTCCTGGACGTGGCGCTGCAAACCTGGCAGCAGTACCAGGCCCTGGCCCTGGAGGCCCAGGCGGCGGGACTGTCCATCAGCGCCGAGGATCAGGCCTTTCTGGACGGTCTGGAAGCTTCTCTGACGGAAACCGCCGGGAATTACGGCGTCACCCTGGACGAGCTGATCCGCTCCAATGTCGGCCCGGGCGCGACACTGGAGGATTTTATCCGCTACCAGGAGCTTTACCATCACGGCATCACCTACTATGAGCACCGCCGGAGCCAGATGGTTCCTTCCGACGAGGAGCTGGAGGCATTCTACGCCCAGCATGAGGCGGAGTACCTGGAAAACCAGATCACCAAAGACGCCCTTTTGGTGGATGTGCGGCACATTCTCATTATGCCTGAGGGCGGCGCCACCGGCGAAGACGGCGCCACCACCTACTCCGATGAGGAATGGGCCGCCGCCGAAGCCCAGGCCCAGCAGCTGCTGGATCAGTGGCTGGCCGGGGAGCAGACCCAGGACAGCTTCGCCGCTCTGGCCCGGGAGCATTCCCAGGACGGCGGCTCCCAGGCCAACGGGGGTCTGTATGAAAATGTCTATACCGGCCAGATGGTTCAGGCCTTCAACGACTGGAGCTTCGATCCCAGCCGCCAGACCGGAGATTACGGCCTGGTGAAGACGGAGTACGGCTATCACATCATGTACTTTGTGGACAGCCGGCCCATGTGGCGGCAGTACGCCCAAAGCGATTGGCTCAGCGAGCAGACCAATCTGATGCTGGAGGAAACCGTAGCCGCCCACCCGGCCACGATCCACTACGACAAGATCGTCCTGGGCGATCTGGAGCTGGGCTGATTCTTCCCCCTAAGGAACCTCTGACGACATCGGCAAGGGCTGACGCCCAGAGATTTTGGCGCAGCCGCAGCCGATGGATTCAGAGGTTCTGTATCATCCAGCGGTATGCGGCCGAGCCGGGGCGGCATACCGCTCTTTTCTGCTGTCACAGCCCCATTGCCAAAGATCAGGCGTTGTGCTATACTGAGGAAAAATTTGAAAAAAGGAGGGACAACTCCCTTGATATTCGGCAGACATATCAACCGCTATTATCTGAAATACGCCCCGATGCTGCTGCTGGGCATTGCCGCCCTGCTGACGGTGGATTATTTGCAACTGGAGATCCCACGGTTTTATCAGCTGATCGTCAACGGGATCAACCTGGGCTATGTGACGGTGAAGGGCGCGCGGATGCCCTTCGACATGGCCTTCCTGTTGGACGGCATCTGCATGCCCATGGTAGGAATTATCCTGTGCCTGGTTTTCGGCCGGTTCCTGTGGCGGGTGTGCTTCTTCGGCGCCGCCATACGGGTGGAGACGGATCTGCGCAACCGGATGTTTGACAACTGCCGCCATCTGAGCCGGGAATACTACCATCAAAACAAGGTGGGCAGCCTTATGAGCCTGTTCACCAACGACCTGGACACCGTTCAGGAATGCTACGGCTGGGGCATTATGATGTTCTGCGACGCCATTGCCCTGGGGATCATGGCGGTGTGGAAAATGTGGCAGATGGATCGGCTGCTCACCGGTCTGTCCATGATCCCCATGCTGCTGCTCATGGCGGCGGCCACGGTGCTGGGCAAATACATGACCAAAAAATGGGACTACCGCCAGGAGTGCTACTCCCGGCTGTCGGACTTTGCCCAGGAGAGCTTCTCCGGCATTGCGGTGGTCAAAGCCTTCGTCAAGGAGTCCCGGGAGCTGATGGCCTTCCGTAAGCTCAATGAGGAAAACGAAAAAGCCAACATCGACCATACCCAGGCCTCGGTACTCATGCGAATTTTGGTGACCTTGTTCGTGGAAAGCGTGATCTGCGTGATCCTGGGCTACGGCGGCTATCTGGTGTATCTGGGCCAATTCAACGCCGGACAGCTGGTGGAATTCATCGGCTATTTCACCGCGGTGATCTGGCCGGTGATGGCGGTGGCAGAGCTGGTGGACATGACCTCCCGGGGCAAGGCCTCCCTGGATCGGGTGGGAGAGCTGCTGGACGCCAGACAGACCGTGGCAGACCGCCCCGGCGTCCAGGATCTGACCGACGTTCAGGGCCGCATTCAGTTCCGGGATCTAAGCTTTGCCTACCCCGACGGGGATCAGCCCGCCCTGGAGCATATCAGCTTCACCATCGAGCCCGGGGAAAACGTGGGCCTGGTGGGCAAAACCGGCTCCGGCAAGACAACCCTGGTGGATCTGATCCTGCGCACCTACAACGTCCCCGACGGCACTGTGCTCATCGACGGCCAGGATGTGAACACCCTGTCCATCCGCTCCGTCCGGGAGGCCTGCGCCTATGTGCCCCAGGACAATTTTCTGTTCTCAGACACCATTGAAAGCAATATTGCCTTCGGCGTGCCCCGGTATAACCCGGCCGCCGTGACCCAGGCGGCCAGGCTGGCAGATGTGGACAGCAACATCAGCCAGTTCCAAAAGGGCTACGCCACGGTGCTGGGAGAGCGAGGCGTCACCGTCTCCGGCGGCCAGAAGCAGCGGATCTCCATTGCCCGGGCGCTGCTGAAAAACGCTCCCATTCTGATTCTGGACGACTCCGTTTCCGCCGTGGACACCGGTACCGAGGAAACCATTCTGGAGAACCTGCGCCAAACCCGGGCGGGCAAAACCACCATCCTCATCGCCCACCGGATCTCCACCATCGCCCGGATGGATAAAATTCTGTTCATGGAAGACGGCCGTCTGGCGGCGGTGGGCACCCATGAGGATCTGTACCGGCAAAACGCTTCCTACCGGAAAATGGTAGATCTGCAGCGGCTGGAGGAGGAAGGAGGGCAAACCAATGACTGAATTCTTACCGCTCCTCATTGTAGGGGCCATCATCGGCGTGTTCACCCTGATCTTTCTGGCCGCCTATGCCCTGGAGCGCCGAAAAAAAGAGGAGCCGGGCTTCGAACGCAATATGCCCGACCGGGAGATCATCCGCCGCCTGCTGCGCTACGCCCGGCCCCACTGGAAGGCCTTCGCCCTTACCCTTCTGATTATGCTCCTGTCCATCGGATACGACTTGCTGTCGCCGCTGCTCATCGGCGATATCCAGGCCCTGGTGAAGGAGGATTTCGCTCTGAAGGATCTGTATATCCGGGTAGGGGTCTACGCCGGGATCCTGGTGGTGAGTCTGCTGTGCACCTACTTCCAGGCGGTCATCCTGCAAAAAACCGGCCAGAAGATCCTGTCCCAGATGCGCCTGGATATTTTCTCCCACATTGAGAGCCTGAGCCACGCCCAGCTGAACGCCATTCCCGTAGGCAAGCTGGTGACCCGGGTGAGCAACGACCCCAACGCCATTTCCTACATGTTCACCAACATCCTGGTGACCCTGGTCAAAAACGTCATGGTGCTTCTGGGGGTTCTGGGGGCCATGCTGGTGCTTAACTACGCCCTGACCCTGATGGTGCTGTGCTTCGTGCCCTTTGTGGTGCTGTTTACCGTGGTCTTCCGCGAATTTTCCCGGAAGGTTCACCGCAGAGTCAACAACGCCACCACGGATCTGAACACCTACCTGTCGGAAAACCTCTCCGGCATCAAGATCACCCAGATCTTCAATCAGGAGGATCGGAAGATGGAGGACTTCCTGGACAAGAGCCTGCGGCTGCAAAAGGCCAAGCAATCCCGGATGCTGGTTTTCGGCATTTTCCGGCCCATGGTGTATATGCTCTACGTCAGCAGCAATCTGTGCCTGTTCTATTTCGGCGCCAAGGGCTATATCCAGGACACCGCCTTCCTGGGTCAGACCATCACCAGCCAGATCCTGGTGTCCTTCTACATGTACATCTCCAAGTTCTTCAACCCCATCCAGACCCTGGCGGAGCAGTTCGACATGCTCCAGCGTTCCTTTGCCTCGGCGGAGAAGATCTTCACCATCCTGGACATGGAGCCTCAGGTGGTGGATGAGCCGGACGCCATAGAACTGGAGGACATTCGGGGCGAGATCACGTTTGAAGACGTGTGGTTCGCCTACGAGCCGGATCAGTGGATCCTGAAGGGGGTCTCCTTCCACGTGGAGCCAGGCCAGACCGTGGCCTTTGTGGGCGCCACCGGCTCGGGAAAAACCACCATTTTGTCCCTGATCTGCCACAACTATGACATCCAGAAGGGGCGGATCCTCATCGACGGCATAGATATCCGCCGCATCAAAATCGCCTCCCTGCGCCGCCACTTCGGCCAGATGCTCCAGGATGTATTCCTGTTCGCCGGAGACATCCGCAGCAATTTGCTGCTGGGGCTGGAGGGAGTGGACGACGAGCAGGTGTGGCAGGCCTGCCGGTATGTCAACGCCGACAGCTTCATCCGCCGTCTGGAGAAGGGCCTGGATGAGCCGGTGCGGGAGCGGGGCAACAACTTCTCCGCCGGCCAGCGCCAGCTCATCAGCTTCGCCCGCACCATCCTCCACCGCCCCCGGGTGATGATTCTGGACGAGGCCACCGCCAACATCGACACGGAGACAGAGGTGCTGATCCAGGATTCCCTGGAGAAGATGCGCTCCATCGGCACTATGCTGATCGTGGCCCACCGCCTGTCCACCATTCAGCACGCGGACAACATCATCCTCCTGTCCCAGGGCCAGATTCTGGAGCAAGGCACCCACCAGCAGCTGCTCCATCAGAAGGGCGCTTACCACCAGCTCTACTCCCTGCAATTGCAGAAGCGGGAACTGGAAAACGCATAATCCCAGGCGGGCGCCGCTTTCATGGCGCCCGCCTAAACGCTTCCCCCGGACGGCTTGCATTTTCCCGGGCCTATGGTACAATAAAACCGAACCTATGCAGAACGTGAGGTCATTCTATGGAAGAATCCTACAAGATCCTGGTGGTGGACGACGATCCGTACATCGTCAACATTCTGCAAACCGCCCTGACCCAGGCGGGGTATCAGATCCTGACCGCCCAGGACGGAGAGACGGCCTGCCGTCTGGCGGAGAAAAGCCATCCCCATCTGATCATTATGGATGTGATGATGCCCCGGTGCAACGGGATGCTGGCCACCATGCGCATCCGTCAGGGCAGCAATGTGCCCATTCTCATGCTCTCGGCCAAGGCCGAGGGGACGGATCGGGTGCTGGGTCTGGAGGCCGGAGCGGACGACTACCTGGTCAAGCCCTTTTACCAGCAGGAGCTGCTGGCCCGGGTGAAGGCCCTGCTGCGGCGCTACGACGCTTTGGGCTCCATCCGGGAGTCCGGTTCTCCGGATCAGATCCGGGTGGGGGATGTGACCCTGGATACCGCCGCCAAGCAGCTGATCGTCCGGGGGGAGCCCCGCCGGCTGACGGCTACGGAGTTTAAGATCCTGTATATGCTCATGTCCAACCCGGGCCGGGTGTATGCCGCGGAGGAGATCTACCAGCGGGTATGGCAGCAGGACGCCTACGCGGTGGAAAATACGGTAATGGTGCACATCAGCCGGATCCGGGAGAAGCTGGAGCTGAACCCGAAGAAGCCGGAGTACTTAAAAGTCGTCTGGGGGATTGGATATGTTTTTGACGCGCCGTAATGTACTGGCCCTGGGGCTGCTGATCCTGGCCGCCCTGTGCTGGAACCTGGGCCGAACCTTTCTGGCTGACCAGGCGGAGCAGACTGCCTATACCGCTGTGACGACGCCCTTTACGGAGGTCTCGGAACCGGCCCCCTCCCAGGCGTTCACGGAGCCGGTTCTCTCCCAGGCAGTCACGGAGCCGGCCACAGCAGCCCCGGTTGGGCGGGGGCCGGCCTACGCTCTGTGCGCCGCCGCTGCCGCCGCGGCCCTTGTGGGGGTGATCCTCCTGCGGCAGAGGGAGCCTGCTCTGGGGCCGGACGGGGCGCTGCTCCTGCTGTCCTGCTGCCAGTGGCTTCGGGCCTCCCTGGCCCAGAGGGACTATCTGCTGTTCTGGCCCTACAGCGTTTTGCTGCCCTTGGCCGTGAGAACCATCCCGACCCTAGCGCTGCTGATCTGCCTGCGGGAGCTGTGGGGTTGGCTGCTGGCGTCCCGGCCTTTGGGCTGGTGTGCCGTATCCCGTCTGGCCGGGCGCTGCCGCAAGCCCCAGCAGCTCTTGCTGGTTCCTGTGTTCTGGATTCTGGGCGCCATGCTCCCGGCCCTGGCGGATCCGGTAGGCAGAACGACCCGGGCCATAGCCCTGGGATCGGCCGTCTTCGCCCTGCTTTTTCTTTGGAACTATGGGAAGGATCTGGCCCACTTGCAGCGGCTGCTGGAAAATTTCCGAATCGATCAGACCGTTGCCGCGGGAGACGGAGCCTTTGCCAAGGCCGAAGAAACCCTGGCCCGGATCCAGGAAAGCCACCGGGAGGCCCTGAGCCGCGCCGTGGCGGGGGAGCGGTTCAAGGTGGAGCTGATCTCCAACGTCTCCCATGATCTGCGCACCCCCCTGACGGCCATTGTCGGCTACAGCGAGCTGCTGGAGCGGGAGACGCTTTCGCCGGAGGGGGCGGAGCAGCTGCGCCGTCTGCGCCAAAAGGCGGGGTACATGAGCGAGCTGGTGGAATCCCTGTTCGAACTGACCAAGGTTTCCAGCGGCGTGGTACCGGCCAAGCGGGAGTCTCTGGATCTGATTCGCCTGCTGGAACAGACCCTGGGCCTGTTTGACGATCAGCTGACCCAGGCGGGACTATGCGTGCGCCGCCGCTATGAAGCCCGGCAGCTCCAGGTGGTCACCGACGGGGCCAGGATGCACCAGGTATTTGCCAATCTTCTGGAAAACGCCATTAAATACGCCCTTGCCGGCACCCGGATCTATCTGGAAACCGCGTCAGAGGGGGACTGGTGCCAGGTGTGCGTGATTAACACCGCCTCCTATGAAATGGACTTTCAGCCGGAGCACATTGTGGAGCAGTTCGTCCGGGGCAGCGAATCCCGCTCCACCAAAGGCAGCGGTCTGGGTCTGGCCATTGCCCGAACCTATACCCAATCCGTAGGGGGCAGCTTCCATGTCCGGATCCACGGCGACCAGTTCACCGCCGTTGTCCGGCTGCCCCTGACTGAAAGAGATTTGTAAGAGTTTTCTGCCCATGTTTGAAAGAAGCCTCCTGTACCATAGATGTACAGGAGGTTCAGGCTGTTGAAAACCCCCTGCGGGGCTTTTCAACAAAGAAGTTGCAGTCTGCTACGCGCACTCCTTGTGCGCCTACGGCGCACAACTCGCACAAAAAGCAGCCTGAGAAGTATTTTCCGCCAGGTCACGCCCCGGTGGAAAATGATTCAGATTTTGTTTGCCGCTGCGGCGGCAAATTCTGCGAAGCCTTTTCGACAGTCTGGCCTCCTGTACCATAGATGTACAGGGGGTTTTGTTTATGGAGAAACAGAGAATAGCGCCGTCCGCCGGGGCGGTGATCCGTCACGGGCTGCTGGGCTGGCTGACGGCGTCGGCGGTGGAATACTTTCGTCTGCCGCAGCCGCTGCGGGATCTTTCCACCCTGGAGGGCCTGGCCCAAATGTCCCCGGTTCGGTTCCTTTTCATTGCCCTGGGGACAAGCGTTCTGGTTTGGCTGCTCAGCCGCTTCCGGGATCTTGCCCTGGCCCAACGGTGGCTGATAGCGGGGCTGTTTGCCCTGGAGGCTGCCGCCGCTTTGCAGGCCCGGTTTTCCCTTGGTTTTCTGGGAGGGTGCCTGGGGATCCTGGCGGTGCTGGCACTCTTCGCCGCCCGGGGCTGGCGATCCCAGGATCCGCCGCCGAAGAAAGCCGCCGGGGCGCGGCCGGTGTACCGGTGGATCACCCTGGGGCTGTCCGCAGCATTTTTCCTGTTTGTCATCTGCTGGGGCCTGGGGCGGCTGTACAGCTTCAGCTGTCCTACCTATGATATGGGGATCTTCAGCCAGATGTTTTATTCCATGAAGGAAACCGGTCTGCCGGTGACCACTCTGGAGCGGGACGGCCCGCTGTCTCACTTTGCGGTGCATGTATCCCCTGTGTACTACCTGCTGCTGCCGGCCTACCGGCTGTTCCCCACACCGGCGGCGCTGCCGGTGCTCCAGGCGGCGGTGCTCACCTCGGCGGTGATCCCCCTGTGGAAGCTGGGAAAATGCCACGGTCTCACCGGAGGCCAGCGGATGCTTTGCTGCGGAATGCTTCTGCTGTACCCGGCTCTGGCCGGAGGCACCGGGTATGACATCCATGAAAACTGTTTCCTAACCCCCTTGCTTCTGTGGCTTCTTTGGGGTCTGGACAGCAGCAGCCTCCCCGTCGCCGCCGCGGCCGCCCTGCTGACTCTGGGGGTGAAGGAGGACGCCGCCGTCTATGTGGCGGTGATCGGCCTGTGGCAGCTGGCCCGGGGCGCCCTGGCCTTCCGGAAAACCCGGTGGAAGGGTCTGCTCCCCGGCGGGGCGCTGCTGGCAGGCGCCCTGGCCTGGTTCGTCCTGGTCACCGGCTATCTGGAAACCGGCGGGGACGGGGTAATGACCTATCGCTACCGGAATTTCATGTACGACGGCTCCGGCTCTCTGGTCACTGTGGTAACATCGGTGCTCCTGTGTCCCATGAAGGCCGTATGGGAATGCCTGGAGCCGGAGAAGCTGCCCTTCCTGGCCCTGACCTTAGGGCCGGTGCTGGGCCTGCCCCTGATGAC
The DNA here is from genome assembly GCA_944385545.1 of uncultured Oscillospiraceae bacterium. Classification (GTDB taxonomy): domain Bacteria; phylum Bacillota; class Clostridia; order Oscillospirales; family Oscillospiraceae; genus Faecousia. Next base: position 23,158 of record CALWXQ010000003.1, read on the forward strand.
CAGGCGGTATGAGCGATATCTTCTGCTGATCCCCTATCTGCTGGTGAATCTTATGTCCGATTATCGCTACCAGCATGATCTCTTTTTCCAATACACCTTCGGCTCGACGGCGCTGCTTGTGTATCTGACCCTGGTAAATCTGGCGGATCTGCGGATCAGCCTCAGGCGCACCCTGGCCCTGGCCGGGGCGGTGGCGGTGAGCGCAGCCTGCTTTGGGGCGGTGGTGGCGCCCAAGGCTGCCGCCTATCCCGCCAAAGCGATCCGGTATCGGGACTACTACCAAAGCCTTCGGGAGGCCCTGGCCCAGATCCCGGAGGACGCCTCCGTGGCGGCCACCACCTTCTACACCACCCCCTTGTCCCAGCGGGAAACGGTGTATGACATCCGCTACAGCTCCCGGGAGCACGTGCTGCAATGCCGGTACATCGTCCTGGATCCCACGTCGAAGGATGTCTATGAGGCCTATGCCGCCGAAGACGGCGACGGCTTTTCCGCCTTGCAGGCCCTGCTGGAAGACCGGGGCTACCGGCTGTACAGCCATCCGACCCAAACCCTGGCGATTTATCGCAAGGCCCAGGAAGCCTCCGGGGAGACCGGCAAGGACTGATGCCGGAAACCGCGGAGGCTCCCCCGGACAGACTGACGGGCGTGCCGTAGAAAACGGCACGCCCGGTTTGTATGACGTTACTGCCCCTGGGGCAGAGGGTCTGCTTTGCGCAGCTCCGTTTTGCGGATTTTGCCGCTGATGGTCTTGGGCATCTCCCGGACGAACTCCACCATGCGAATCCACTTATATTCCGCCAGGCGGCTGTTGCAGAAGTCCTTGATCTCCTTCTCCAGCTCCGCGGAAGGCGTCCGGCTCCCCGGGAGCACCACGAAGGCCTTGATGGCCTGGCCCCGAAGGGCGTCAGGCACACCGACCACGCTGCACTCCACCACGGCAGGATGCTCCATGAGTACGTTCTCCACCTCGTAGGGGCCTACCCGGTAGCCGCCGGTTTTGATAATGTCGTCAAAGCGGCCGTGGAACCAGAAATTTCCGTTTTCGTCCATATAGGCGCTGTCCCCGGTGTGATACACCCCGCCCCGCCAGGCATGGCGGTACTGCCTGGGGTTGTCCAGGTAGCCGCTGAAGATTCCCACCGGCCGCTGTCCGTCCTCCCCGGGCAGGATCACCACTTCCCCCAGCTGACCCGGAGCCACGGGACGCCCCTGGCGATCCACCAAAGCCACGCGGTACTGAGGACTGATCCGGCCCATGGAGCCTTCCACCGGGGTCTGGCCCCGGAAATTGGCCATGAGCAGGGTGGTCTCCGTCTGGCCGTAGCCTTCGCACAGGGGAAGGCCTGTACGCTGCTGAAATTTGCGAAACACCTCGGGGCTGAGCAGCTCGCCGGCGGTGGAGGCGTGGCGCAGGGAAGGCATGTGGGGAATGCCCTTGCGCACCAGATAGCGATACACCGTAGGCGGGGCGCAGAAGGAGGTGACGCCGTAGCGGTTGATCACCGCGCACAGCTGCTTTGGTTCGAAATTGTCAAAGTCGTAAACCATCACCGCGCTGCCCACCAGCCACTGGCCGTAAATCTTGCCCCAGGAGGCTTTGGCCCAGCCGGTCTCCGCCACTGTAAAGTGCAGACCGTCCTCCTCCGCCTGCTGCCAGTATTTGGCCGTGACAATGTGGGCCAGAGGATAGGAAAAGTCGTGGATGACCCCCTTGGGATAGCCGGTGGTGCCGGAGGTGAAGTAGATAAGCATGGGGTCGGTGACCTTGGTAGGCACCCGCTGCCAGATCTGGGACGCCTGCGCGGCCTCGGCGGTCAGGTTGCGGAATCCCGGCGCCTCCCGGCCCACTGTCCACAGCAGGCACTCCACCCCGGCTGTCCGGGCCGCGGTTCCCAGCTTCTCCGGCACGCCGCCCTGGGCGGTGCAGACGATGGCGTCCGCCCTGGCGCTTCGCAGCCGGTAGACATAATCCTCCTGCGTAAGCATATGGGTGGCGGGAATGGTCGTGGCCCCCAGCTTATGCAGGGCCACAACGGCAAACCAGTATTCCCAGTGGCGCTTCAGCACCAGCATCACCCGGCTGCCCCGGCGGATCCCGGCGGCGGAAAAGACGTTTGCCATCCGGTTGCTGTGGGCCGATACCTCCCGGAAGCTGAAGATCCGCTCCCGGCCCTCGGTATCGCACCAGACCATGGCGGTCTTCTCCGGGGTCTCGGCGGCTATGGCGTCCACCACATCATAGCCGAAGTTGAAATTGTCAGGATAGTGAAGTTGGATCCGTTTCAGCTCCCCCCGGGGGGAGAGAACCTCCTGGCAGTAGCGCTGATAGATGCTCATAGTGCCTCCTTATTCCCGCAGAGCCTCCGCGCCCATGCGGCGCAGACGGCTGTAGCGCTTTGCCAGCAGCTCCGGGTCTTCGGACAGAGCCTTCAGCTCCTGCCACAGCATTCCCTGGAGCCGCTGATAAAAGGATCTCTTGCCCAACTCCGCCTCGGAAAGGATCTGATCCGTCACGCCCAGCGCCAGGGCGTCCTGGGCGGTAAGCTTCAGGCTGGCAGCCGCCGTCTCGGCCTTGGCGGCGTCCTTCCACAAAATGCTGGCGCAGCCCTCAGGGGAGATCACCGAATACACAGCGTTCTCCAGCATCCAGACCCGATCCGCCACGGCCAGAGCCAGCGCCCCGCCGCTGCCCCCTTCTCCCACCAGCAGGGAGATCACCGGCACGCACAGGGTGGTCATTTCCAGAAGATTCTCCGCAATGGCCTGGCCCTGACCCCGTTCCTCGGCGCCGATACCGCAGTTGGCCCCGGAGGTATCGATGAAGCAGATCACCGGACGGCCGAACTTCTCCGCCTGCTTCATCAGCCGCAGGGCCTTGCGGTAGCCCTCGGGATTGGGCGCGCCGAAGTTCCGGGCGGAACGCTCCTTGGCGTTATGGCCCTTCTCAATGGCGATGACGGTGACCGGGGTGCCGTTGAGCCGGGCAACGCCGCCGACGATGGCGGGGTCATCCCCAAACCGCCGGTCGCCGTGGAATTCCACAAAGCCCTGGAACAGATTGGAAATATAGTCCAGGCCCGTAGGTCTTGCGTTGCCGCGGGCCTGTCTGACGATGGCATAGGGTGTTTGGTTCACGTATTATCCTCCATTGTGCAGCCTGAGCAGCTCCGCCAGAAGGGTCTTCTGCTCCTGCCTGGGTACGATGCGATCCACGAAGCCGTGCTCCAGCAGGAATTGAGCGGACTGGAATCCCTTGGGCAGGGCCTTCTTGGTGGTCTGCTCCACCACCCTGGCCCCGGCAAAGCCCACGGTGGCCCCCGGCTCCGCCAGGGTGATGTCCGCCTCCATGGCGAAGCTGGCGGTGACGCCGCCGGTGGTAGGGTCGGTGAGCACCGCCATGTACAGAAGTCCCGCGTCGCTGTGGCGCTTTACCGCCGCGCTGGTCTTGGCCATCTGCATCAGCGACAGCAGGCCCTCCTGCATTCTGGCCCCGCCGGAGACGGTAAAGCCGATCACCGGCAGCCGGTGGCCGGCGGCGTACTCAAACAGCCGGGTAATCTTCTCTCCCACGGCGCTGCCCATGGAGCCCATCATAAAATACGGTTCCATAACGAACAGGCAGCAGGCTTCCCCATCCAGGGTGGCTGTGCCGCAGATCACCGCCTCCGTCTCGCCGCTGGCGGAGCGGACGGTGTCCAGCTTGGCCGTATAGCCGGGGAATCCCAGCGGATCCTCCGACCGGAGCCGGGGATACAGTTCCCGGAAGCTGCCCTGATCCGCCACGAAGGCCAGCCGCTGCCGGGCGTTCATCCGGAAGTGATAGCCGCAGCCGCACACCAGGTGGTTGGCCCAGAGCTTACTCAACGGAATCGGCCTGCGGCAATTGGGGCAGATTTTCTCCGGCTCCCCCGGATCCTGCTGCACCGGAACGCCGGTGCGCCCCCCTTCCTCCAGCTGATTTTTCGGTTTTAAGAAATTGATAAACGCCATAGCCTCACCTGTTTCCCATAAATGTCAGATCGTAATTGCCGGAGACGAAGCGCTCGTCGGCGACGAAGCCCAGGTGCTCCTCGATGTTGGTGGGGATGCCCCGGATCACCAGCTCACACAGGGCGGCCCGGAGCTTGCGCAGGGTTTCCTCCCGGGTCTTGGCATAGACAATGAGCTTGCCAAGAAGGGAATCGTAGTACGGGGAAACGGGATCTCCCTGGATCAAGCAGGTATCAAACCGCACGGAAGGGCCGCCGGGAACATGGAGCATCTCCAGCCGGCCGCAGCTGGTGGCGTTGATCCGGCATTCCATGGCGGAGCCTTCCATGGGGATATCCTCCTGGGTGAAGCTCAGCGGGATTCCCGCGGCAATGCGGATCTGCCACTTCACCAGGTCGATACCTGTGAGCATCTCCGTAACGCAGTGCTCCACCTGAAGCCGTACATTCATCTCCATAAACCAGAAATTGCCCTGCCGATCCAGAAGGAATTCCAGAGTGCCCGCTCCCACATAGCCGATCCGCTTCACCGCCTCCACCGCCAGGGCGATGATGGCCTGCCGCTTCTCCGGGCTGACCCCGGGAGAGGGGGTTTCCTCCAGCAGCTTCTGGTTGCGCCGCTGAAGGGAACAGTCCCGCTCGCCTAAGCACACCACGTTTCCCTGCTCGTCGGCCAAGATCTGAAGCTCCACATGCCGGGCGGGGAAGACGTACTTCTCCAGATACAGCGAGCCGTCACCGAAGGCGCTGACGGCCTCGGCGGCGGCCTGGTGCCAGGCGCTTTCCAGCTCGTCAGGGGTCTGGATCAGCCGAATCCCCCGGCCGCCGCCTCCGGCGCAGGCTTTGAGCATCACCGGATAGCCAATGGCCCGGGCGCTGGCCTGGGCCGCTTCCACAGAGGGAATGGCCTGGGTGCCGGGAATGGGGGACAGGCCGGTGGTCTGGATCAGGGCCTTCAGCGCAGCTTTGTTGCTGAGCTGCTCCATCCTCTCCGGATCCGGGCCGATGAAAACCAGGCCGTTCTTCCGGCACAGCCGGGCAAACCGGGCATTCTCCGACAGAAAGCCGTAGCCCGGATGGATGGCCTGAGCCCCTGCCAGCACCGCGGCGCTGATGATCTGGTTCTCGTTGAGGTAGCTCTGGGAGGCCTCCGGCCCGCCGATGCAGAAGCTCTGATCCGCCAGAGCCACATGCAGGGCGTTTTTGTCCGCCTGGGAGTACACCGCCACAGTGGCAATGCCCATCTCCTTACAGGCCCGGATGATTCGCACGGCGATCTCACCCCGGTTGGCAATGAGAATTTTTGAAAACATAGGTTACGCTCCTGTTATGGCAAAGGAAAACTCCGCGCTGACGCACAGCCGCCCGTCCACGCTCACCGTCCCCTCGGCAAAATAAAACGGGTGCTTTGCCCGTTTGATATGGCAGCGGGTTTGCACCGTATCCCCGGGGCGTACCGGGGAACGAAACTTCACGTTGTTCAGCCCTGTATACATAGGAAGGGCATTGTCCGAAATGGCGTCCTTCAGCAGCACACAGGCTGACTGGGCCAGGATCTCACACAGGATCACCCCGGGCACCACCGGGTTGCCGGGGAAATGGCCCCGGAGGAAGAAGGCGTCGGCGGGGACGGTGTAATGGCCCACCGCCCAGCCGTCTTCCTCCGGCGTCACATCGTCGATCAGGAGCATGGGCTCCCGGTGGGGCAGGATCTGCCGGATCTGTTCTTTGTCCATGGTCTTACCTCCGGATGCGGAACAGCTCGGTGCCGTACTCCACCATCTGTCCATTGGCGGCGCAGACGGCCAGAATCTCCCCCTCCTCCTCGGCGCAGACCTCGTTCATCAGCTTCATAGCCTCCACGATGCACAGAGTCTGTCCCTTGCGCACCCGGTCGCCCACAGCCACATAGGGCTGGGCATTTTCCGCCGGGGCGGCATAGAACAAGCCCACCATAGGCGAGCAGACGCTGATATAGTCCTCCTGGACAGCCGGGGCGGCGCAGACAATCTCCCCACCGGGCGCGGCAGGGATGGAAGTCGCGGCTGCCTGAACCCCTGCCGGCGCCGCGGAGCGCTCCAGGCACAGGGTCTGCTCCTTGCCGTTAAATTCCAGCCGGGTCAGGCCCATTTCTTGCATCAGCTGGGCATATTTGCGAATATCGGTGGTTTCCATAGCTCATACCCTCCTGAAGGCCAGGGACGCGTTGTGTCCTCCGAAGCCCAGAGAATTGGAAATACACAGATCCACCTTGGCCCGCACAGCGGTGTTGGGCACATAGTTCAGATCACAGGCAGGATCCGGCTGGTTAAGATTGATGGTGGGCGGCACCAGGCCGGTTTGCAGCACCTTCAGGCAGACCAGAGCCTCCATGGCGCCGGCGGCGCCCAGCATGTGGCCAGTCATGGACTTGGTGGAGCTGACCAAAGCCGCGGCGGCACGCGCCTGGCCCAGGGCCTTCTTAATGGCCAGGGTTTCCCCCACGTCGTTGAGGGGGGTGCCGGTACCGTGGGCATTGATGTAGACCGTCTCGCTGCCCGTATACCCCGCCTCCGTCAGCGCCTGCTCCATGGCCTTGGCGCCGCCCAGAGCCTGGGGGTGGGGGGCGGTGATGTGGTAGGCGTCGCAGGTGGAGCCGTAGCCGCAAACCTCGCCGTAGATCTTCGCGCCGCGAGCCTTGGCGTGGGCATACTCCTCCAGCACCAGAGCGGCGGCGCCTTCGCCGATGACGAAGCCGGCCCGCCGGGCGTCAAAGGGCAACGACGCGGCGTCTGGATCCTGAGAAAGGGACAGGGCCTTCATATTGACAAAGCCCGCGATGCCCACGGGAACGATGGAGGCTTCGGCGCCGCCGGTGATCATGGCATCGGCGTAGCCGTGGCGGATGGCCCGGAGGGCCTCGCCGATGGCATTGGAACCGGAGGCGCAGGCGGTCACCGCAGGCAGCGCCGCCCCCTGACAGTGATAGCGGATGGCGATCATACCCGCCGCCATGTTGGGGATCATCATGGGCACGCACAGGGGGGAGACCCGGTGAGGCCCCCGATTTTCCAGCTTGCCGATCTCCACGGACACGGTATTCAGACCGCCGATGCCGGAGCCGAAGTACACGCCGATCCGATCCGGAGGCAGGGTGCCTATGACGCCGCTCTCCTCCACCGCCTGGACGGCCGCGCCTATGGCGTACTGGGCATAGCGGTCGGAGCGCAGGATCTCGCTGTGCTCCATATAGGTCAGGGGATCAAAGTCCCGCACCTGGGCGCCCAGCTTGGCTTTATAATTTGTTGTATCAAAATAGGTGATGGGGCCGATGGCATTGCAGCCGCTGACCAGACGCTCCCAGGCAGAATCCACGTCGCTGCCCACAGGGCTGACAACTCCCAGGCCGGTGACCACCACTTTCCTGTTTTCACACATAATTCTTCTCCTTGTTCTTCGGAATTCCCCGATCAGAGCGGAGCATTCCGGCGTTACATGGCGATGCCTCCGTCTACCCGGAGGACTTCCCCGGTGACATACCCGGCGCAGGCCAGATAGGCCGCCGCCTGGGCCACATCCTCCGGCTCCCCCATGGCCCCCAGGGGAATCATTGCCAGCAGGGGGTTTTCCTCCTGGCTGCCGGTCATATCCGTGCGGATGAAGCCCGGGGCGATGGCGTTGCACCGGATTCCCTTGGAGGCCAGCTCCTTGGCCACGGACTTGGTCAGGCCGATCAGCCCCGCCTTGGAGGCGGCGTAGTTGCACTGGCCCGCATTGCCCATCAGGCCGGATACAGAGCTGATGTTGATGATGCAGCCCCCTTTGTTGCGCAGAAACAGGGGCGTGCAGTGTCGGATCATGTGGAAGGCCCCCTTCAAGTTGGTATCCAGCACCGCGTCGAAGGCCTCCTCCTTCATCATCGCCAGCAAGCCGTCCCGGGTGATTCCGGCGTTGTTGACCAGGATGTTCACCGTACCGAAATCGGCCTTGATGGCGGCGACCACGTCTTTCGTCTCCTGAAAGCTGGCCACATCGCAGCGGTAGGCCTTGGCCCGGACGCCGCACTGCGTTTCGCAGGCCCGGCAAACCGCCTGGGCGGCCTGTTCGTTTCCCGCGTAGATCACCGCCACATCCGCACCCATGGCGGCAAACCGCCGGGCAATGGCGGCCCCGATGCCCCGGGAGCCTCCGGTGATCACAGCTACCGTTCCTTTGAGCATGTTGTTACCTCCGATATCAGGGTCTGAAGCTCCGCTGTGCAGAAAATCCTGGCTTGGGGCAGGATCTTTTTGACCATGTTGCTCAGGGTCTTCCCCGGCCCCACCTCCAGGAAGGTATCCACACCGGCCCGGGCCATGTTCCGGATCAGCTCCTCCCAGCGAACCGGGGAGGCGATCTGTCGGGCCAGCAGGCCGGCGGCGTCGCCGGTATAGATCTGGGCGGTGAGGTTGGAATACAGGTCAATGGCCGGTTGCCTAAGGGAAACCGCCGCCAGCTCTCCGGCGAAGGCCCGGGCGGCCTCCTCCATAAAGGGGCTGTGGAAGCCTCCCGCCACCTTCAGCGGGATCCCCCGTCCCCCCGCCGCCTTCACATCGGCGGCGAAGCCGGTCATCTGCTCCGCCAGACCGGACACGGTGATCTGGCCGGGGCAGTTGTAGTTCACAGGATAGACCTGCCGGTAATTCCGGCACAGGTTTTCCACCGTCTCCGCTCTGAGCTTCACCACCGCCATCATGGCGGTGTCCTCAGCCTGAGCTGCCCGGTGCATCAGCTCCCCCCGGCGGCAAACCAGGCGGAAGCCCGTCTCCAGGTCATACAGCCCCGCCGCCGCGGCAGCGCAGATCTCTCCCAGAGAGAAGCCTGCCGCCGCCTGAGGACGGATCCCCCGCTCTCCCAGGGCGGCCACCGCCGCCAGCTCCATGGCGTACAGGCAGGGCTGGGTGTTGACGGTTTGGGTCAGCTCCTCCCGGCTTCCCCGGAAGCACTGCTCCAGGGTGCCGGGACGGAGGGCCTCGCAGGCGTCGAATACCGCTTTGGCAGCCGGGGACGTTTCATACAAGTCCTTTCCCATGCCGGGGAACTGATCTCCCTGACCGGAAAAGAGGAAGGCTATCGTACCCATGCGGCAGCTCCCTTCAGAATCGGCTCCGCTTCCTCCATGACCTCCCGGACGATCTGGGCGGCAGGCTGCTCCTTGTTGACCAGCGCCGCGATCTGACCGGACAGGAAGCAGCCGCATTCATTGTCGCCTTCCTGCACCGCGCGCCGCAGAGCGCCCCCGGCCAGTGCCTCCAGCTCCTCGTCAGGCATGGCGCTGTACTCGGCCTTGAAGTAGTTCCGGGAGAACTGGGTGCGCAGGCTCCGCACCGGATGGCCCAGGCGTTTGCCGGTAACCATGGTGCAAAGGTCTGTGGCCTTGAGGATCTTCTCTTTATAATTGGGATGGATGGTACACTCCAGGGCGCTGAGGAACCGGGTGCCCATCTGGACGCCGCAGGCTCCCAGCATGAACGCCGCCGCCACTCCCCGGCCGTCGGCAATGCCGCCAGCGGCGATCACCGGCAGATCCGTGGCGTCGCAGACCTGTGGCACCAGTACCATGGTGGTCAGTTCCCCCACATGGCCGCCGCTTTCGCCGCCCTCGGCAATCAGGGCGGAGGCTCCCAGCCGGGTCATACGTTTGGCCATGGCCACAGAGGCCACCACCGGGATCACATGGATCCCTGCTTCCTTCCAGCTGGCCATGTACTTGGAGGGGTTGCCCGCTCCGGTGGTCACCACCGGAACCCGCTCCTGGGCCACCACCTGGGCCACTTCGTCAGCAAAGGGACTCATGAGCATGATGTTCACGCCGATCGGCTTCTCCGTCAGGGCTTTGGCGACGCGGATCTGCTCCCGGACATAACTGCCAGGAGCGTTGCCTGCGGCAATAATGCCAAGGCCGCCGCCATTGGACACGGCGGCGGCCAGCTTGCCGTCAGCGATCCAGGCCATGCCGCCCTGAAATACCGGGTATTGAATTCCCAGCAGTTCACAAATCGCGGATCGGATCATAGCCTTACCCCTGCTTGCTCTGGATGAACTTATCCAGGTCGTCCACCGTGGTCACGCTCTGATCCAGCTCGATCTCGATGCCCAGCCGATCCTCCAGGTTCATCAGCAGCTCCACGGTGTCCAGGGAGTCGATGCCCAGCTCGTTAAAGGTGCTCTCAGGCTTTACGGCGGAAACGTCGCAGCCGGTACGTTCGGCAATGACCTCAGCAATGGCGTTAAAATACATAGCAATATGCCTCCATTTTCGGAATTGTGATCCGGCAGTCCTGCCGCCGGTTTACGTCCATTATACACAGCCCGTGTTCCTCCCGGATCCCCGGAGCGTTCCTCCGGCGTTCCAAAATCATGAAATTTCTATGAACACAGGCTCAAAAAACGCGCCCGAGGAGGAACGCGTTCCTCCCCGGGCGCGAATATCGCCGGTGATTCAGTTAGGGAACCTCTGACTAAATCGACAAGAGCTGATGTCGAGAGATTTTGGCACAGCCGAAAGTTCAAAAAGTGGAGGAATACTGTATGTATTTCCCACTTTTTGAACTGTACGGATGGGGCAAAAGATCCGGCATTCAGCCGAAGACGATTTATTCAGAGGTTCCTTAGATCAATCTTCCTTATTTCCCACAAACAGGGTGCCTATCTTTTTCCCGTCCATCACGTCGTAGAGCACATGGGGGTTCCTGCCGTTGGTGACGATGACGTCGATGCCCTGTGCCGTGGCCAGATCCGCCGCCTCCAGCTTGGTGCGCATACCGCCGGTACCCCGCCGGGAACCGGCCCCCCCGGCCAGCCGGTAGGTCGTTTCGTCGATGGTCTCAATGCGGCTGATGAGCTTCGCGGTTTTGGACAGCCGGGGATCTTGGTCGTAGAAGCCGTCGATGTCCGACAAAATCACCAGCAGATCCGCGCGGCATAGCACCGCCACCACAGCCGAGAGCATGTCGTTGTCGCCGAAGATCTTATTCTCTGACTCGATCTCCTTATAGCTGACGGAGTCGTTCTCGTTGACAATGGGAATAATCCCCTGGCCCAGCAGCGCCTCAAAGGTGTTGACCAGGTTCTCCTTCTTCTCCTCGTGGGCAATATCCTCGGCGTTGAGGAGGATCTGGGCCACGGTTTTATTATAGTAGCCGAAGAACTTGTCATACAGGAACATATTCTCGCACTGCCCCACCGCGGCGGCAGCCTGCTTCATGGGAAGTTCCCTGGGCTTTTCCGGCAGGCGCATTTTCTGGGCGCCGATGGCAATTGCCCCGGAGGATACCAGGATGACCTGGCAGCCCATGTTCTGTATGTCCGAAAGCACCCTTGCCAAATCCTCAAAGGTGCGCAATTTGCTGTTGCCCAGTTCGTTGGTCAGGGTGGAGGTGCCAACCTTAACCACAATGCGTTTTCCCTTACTTTTCATGGTATTTGCCTTCTTTCCCTAGGATCCGGCCCACAATGGCCTCTGGGGACTTCCCCTTTGCCAGCTGGTCGATGAGTTTATCCAAGCAGCGGATCTTCCGCATCAGCTCCGGCTGCACCGTCTCCACCCGTACGCCGCACACCGTCCCGGTGATGCCGGCCCAATTCGGGTTCCATTGGGGCGCCTGACGGAAAAAGTCCCCGTAGGAGATCTCCCCGGCAGCGGCCTCGGCGATGGCCTCCGGGGAATAGCCCGTCAGCCAGGCGATCAGGAAGTCCACTTCCTCCTGCCGGCGGCCTTTTTTCACCGCCTTGTTCACCAAAAGTGGATACACCTTGGCAAATTTCATGGCGTAAACCGTTTCTTCCTTCATAGCCCGTCTCCTTCCCGAATGGTTTCAGTATACCATGGAATCCCCGGAGAATAAAGCCCCATTTTTCAAAAAACCACACCGCGCCGGGAGAACAGCATAAGGGCTTGTCCCAAAACCATCGGTTTCAAGACAAGCCCTTCCTCAGACTGAATCAACCGGCTATCCGGCCCGGCAGGGGACGGGGTCAGCCGCCCCGCTTTACCTGGTCAAATTCCGCCTGGATCTCAGGCTCGGGGGCGGGAGTGAGCAGGGACACCACCGCAATGCAGGCGCAGGAGATCAGGAAGGCCGGCAGCAGCTCGTAGATATTCCAGATCCCTCCCAGGGGACGGATCAGCAGCTTCCAGATGAAGACCATGCCGCCGCCGGAAACCATGCCCGCAATGGCGCCGGCCCGGGTGGTGCGCTTCCAGAACAGGCTCATCAGCATCAGCGGCCCGAAGGTGGCGCCAAAGCCCGCCCAGGCGAAGCTGACGATGGTGAAGATCACGCTGTCCTCGTCGGCGGCGATGAACATGGCAATCAGGGCAATGACCAGCAGGGTCAGCCGGGATATTTTCAGCACCTGATCGTCAGAGGCGTTTTTGCGGAAAATACCCTGGTACAGGTTCTTGGCGAAGGCGGAAGCCGCGATGAGCAGATAGGAGTCCGAAGAACTGATGGTAGCGGCCAGGATGCCCGCCATGACGAAGCCGGCCAGCAGCGGCGGCAGCAGATTGGTGGACAGCAGGATGAAGACATTCTCCGCCTGGGAGGAGGTGGTCAGCTCCGTGGGGAACAGGGTACGGCCCACCACGCCGATGAACACGGCGGCAGCCAGGGAGATCACCACCCACACCGTAGCAATGCGCCGGGAGCGGGTCAGCTCCTTCTCGTGGCGGATGGCCATGAATCGCAGAAGCACCTGGGGCATGCCGAAATAGCCCAGCCCCCAGGCCGTGGTGGAGATGATGGTGAGCAGGCCGTAGCTGCCCGCCTGGCCAAACTGCGGTTGACCGCCGGAAACCTGCTGCACTCCGTCCACCGTCACCGGAGTGGCGATGCCGAAGAAATCCAGGAAGCCGGGGATGGACTTGGCGTTTTCCACCACTGCCCCCAGGCCGCCGGCAGCGCTGGTACCCAGCACCAGGACGATGCTCAGGGCCAGAACCATCACAATGGCCTGCATGAAATCCGAAGCGCTCTCCGCCAGGAAGCCGCCCAGGATGGTATACAGCAGCACGAACAAGGCTCCCAGGATCATCATGGGAATGTAGGGCTGGCCGAACAGGGTGGAGAACAGCTTGCCGCAGGTGACCAGGCAGCTGGCGGCGTAGATGGTGAAGAACACCAGAATGAACACCGCGGCGATGGTCATGATCACCTTTTTCTCCTCGTGGAAGCGGTTGGAGAAGTATTCCGGCAGGGTAATGGCGTTGCCCACCTTCTCACTGTACCGGCGCAGGCGCTTGGAAACGATGAGCCAGTTTAAGTAGGTACCCACCGCCAAACCGATTGCCGTCCAGGCGGCGTCGGCAATGCCGCACCAGTAGGCCACTCCGGGCAGGCCCATCAGCAGCCAGCCGGACATGTCGGACGCTTCGGCACTCATGGCGGTGACCCATGGCCCCAGACTCCTTCCTCCGAGAAAATACGCCTCTGAGCTGGTATTGGCCCGCCGGGCAAACCAGACGCCAATGGCGATCACCGCTGCCATATAGATGACCATTGCGGCAAGGATCTGCAAGGTAGCTGCCACGGGACTTTCCTCCTTTAATGTGTAAAAGTAAATTCTATTATACATTGGCCGGTGAGGAAAGTCCATTGTCTTCTTCACAAAATAATTTGTCCGCCAGAGGTGGAAATTGGGCAAATTGCCTCAAATTTCCACCCGCGGCCCCGGAGGTTCAGTTCTTGGGAAGCTCTGATTAAATCGGCAAGAGCTGATGCCGAGAGATTTTGACTCAGCCGAAAGTTTAAAAAGTGGAGGAATACTGTATGTATTTCCCACTTTTTAAACTGCACGGATGGGGCAAAAGATCCGGCATTCAGCCGAAGACGATTTATTCAGAGCTTCCCTTGATCCCCTTGCGCAGCAGCGGCTGAGCCGCCAGGGCAACGGCGCCGCCGACCAGAGCGGTAATCAGCTGGGGCCAGGAGAACATGGCCGGAAGGGCGCTGAGCATAGGCGTCTTCAGGATCCCGGCCTCCAGCAGAGACTGGGCCAGCAGGCCGCACAGGATCTTGGCCACCAGCAGATACAGCGCCGCGAACTTGCCCAGGGCGGCGACGGCCAGTCCCGCCCACCGGCTGCCCCGGGGGGCCTCCTTGGCCCCGGCAATCCGGTTCAGGAGGAAGACGTACAGGGCGTTGCCCGCCATAATGGCAGGCACGGTGAGAATCAGGGGGGCAATGCCCAGCAGATAGGCCAGCACAGGCGAGCACAGCGCCACCGTCAGGCCGCTGCCCAGTCCGGCGGTCAGAGCCGCCAGGGCCAGCACCGCATTGACGCAGGAGCCGGTGACCAGCTGGCCGAAGCCCTTGGTCGCCCCCTGCAATACCACCAGCGCTGCCAGCAGCAGGGCGGTTCGGGTGATCCAGCGCAGTTTTTTGTTCATGGTTATCTCTCCCCTTTCCAGGACCCTCGGGATCCACCGGCGGCAGCTTCCCCCGGCGGCATCGGAGGCGTCCATATTTCCCCCATGATAGCACACCCACCCCTCCTTTGTCCAGGGGAATACAGCGGCGGGATTGGGGTTATTCTTGACTTTTTCCGGGAAAACCCGTATGATAAGAGCAAAGGAAAACACGTTCCCCCGAATGACCTCGGCGCGACGAACCAGGTTGTTCTTTCCGCGGCAAGGCAAATGACCTGCCGCGGAAATTTATACCTTGTGGGATCTTATAAAAATCTCTTGAAAGGAGGGATGATTTTTTGTAGGAGCATCTCGGAAAAAGGGGTTTTCTTTTTCCTATGTATTTGGTATAATGATACCGATACAAAAAGAACGATTTCATTCACCCTATTTAACTTTCTGAAATAAAGGAGCCTGATCGTTATGAGCAAGAAAATCAGTGTAATCGGAGCCGGCAGCGTAGGCGCCGCCATTGCCAACGACCTGATGATCCAGGGCATCGCCTCTGAGATCGTCCTCATTGACGTTAACGAGCAGAAGGCCTTCGGAGAAGCCCTGGACATCTACCAGGGAGCAACCTTCGGCTCGCCCACCATCGTCCGTGCCGGCGACTACGCCGACGCCACGGACTCCGACGTGGTGATCATCACCTCGGGCCTGCCCCGGAAGGCAGGTCAGAGCCGCCTGGATTTGGCCCAGGCCAATGTAGACGTGCTCAAACAGATCACCCCCAACATCGTCGCCGCCGCCCCCAACGCCATTTATATCCTGGTGTCCAATCCGGTGGATATCCTGACCTATGTGTTCACCAAGATTTCCGGCCTTCCGGAGAATCAGATCATCGGTTCCGGCACCATTTTGGATACCAGCCGCCTCCAGGCCTGCCTTGCCCAGCGGTTCAGCATCAGCCCCAAGAACGTCCATGCCCATGTCTACGGCGAGCATGGGGATTCCTCCTTCGTTCCCTGGTCTTTGGTGCACATCGCCAACAACCATATCGATGAATACAAGTCCCACGCGCCCCACGGCGACGAGATCAACTGGGATCACGACTATGAGGAGGTGGAGGAGTTTGTCCGTACCTCCGGCAGCCAGGTAATCAAGGCCAAGGGAGCCACCTTCTTCGCGGTGGCCGTATCCGTGTGCCACATTTGCAAGTGCATTTTCAACGGCGCGGGAGCCGCCCTCACCGTCTCCACCATGATGCACGGGGAGTACGGTGTGGACGACGTGTGCCTGTCCATGCTGAACATGGTGGACAACACCGGCGTCCGGGGCAAGATCACCAATTCCCTGACCCCGGAGGAGATCCGCAAGCTCCAGCTCAGCGCCGAGAAGCTCAAATCCATCATCGCTCAGATCCAGTATTGATCAGCAGGAGGTACCAATGGAATACCGCATTGAGCATGACTCCATGGGAGAAGTGAAAGTCCCCGCCCACAAGTACTGGGGCGCCCAGACCCAGAGAAGCCACGAGAATTTCCCCATCGGTGTGGGTCTGGAAACCATGCCCCGGGAGATCACCCATGCCTTCGGCATTCTGAAGAAGGCAGCCGCCATCGCCAACCACAGCCTGCGCCCGGAGAAAATGACCGCCGAGAAGCTGGCCGTCATCAGTGCCGCCTGTGACGAGGTCATCAGCGGCAAGCTCAACGACCATTTCCCGCTGGTGGTGTGGCAGACCGGCTCCGGCACCCAGTCCAACATGAACGCCAACGAGGTCATTGCCGCCCGGGGCAACGAGCTGGCCGGGAAGAAGCTGCTCCACCCCAACGACGACATCAACATGAGCCAGTCCTCCAACGATACCTTCCCCACCGCCATGCACATCGCCGCGGTGGCCGCTCTGGAGGACAAGGTGATCCCTGCTGTTGACCGGCTCATCGCCACCTTCCTGCGCCTGGAGGAGGAAAACAAGGGCATCGTCAAATCCGGCCGCACCCATCTCCAGGACGCCACCCCCATCGCCTTCTCCCAGGAGATCTCCGGCTGGCGTTCCAGCCTGGAGAAGGACAAGGCCCTGATCCGGCTGTCCCTGCCGGAGCTGAAGAAGCTGGCTCTGGGAGGCACCGCCGTAGGCACCGGCCTTAACGCCCCCAAGGGCTTTGACGCCGCCGTGGCCCGGGCCGTTTCGGATCTGACGGGGAAGGACTTCGTCACCGAGGAAAACAAGTTCCACGCCCTGACCAGCAAGGATGAGCTGGTCTTCGCCCACGGCGCCCTGAAGGCCCTGGCGGCGGACATGATGAAGATCGCCAACGACGTGCGCTGGCTGGCCTCCGGCCCCCGGGACGGCCTGGGAGAGATCTTCATCCCGGAGAACGAGCCCGGTTCTTCCATTATGCCCGGCAAGGTCAACCCCACCCAGTGCGAGGCGGTGACCATGGTATCCGTCCAGGTCATGGGCAACGACGCCGCCATCGGCTTTGCCGCCAGCCAGGGCAACTTCCAGCTGAACGTGTTTATGCCGGTGCTGATCTACAACTTCCTCCAGTCCGCTCGCCTGCTGGCGGAGTCCATGGATTCCTTCAACCACAGCTGCGCGTCGGGCATCCGGGCCAACCGGGAGAAGATGGAGCATAACCTCCACAATTCCCTGATGCTGGTCACCGCCCTGAACCCCTACATCGGCTACGAAAACGCGGCCAAAACCGCCAAAAAGGCTTACAAGGAAAACATCTCCCTGAAGGAGGCCTGCGTGGCCCTGGGCTTCCTGACCGCGGAGCGCTTCGACGAGGTTTTCCATCCCGAGCAAATGATCTGAGGAGGACATTCTCTATGACCTATGCCTATTTCCCCGGCTGCACCCTGAAGACCAAGGCGGTGGACTTGGACAAATGGGGCCGGGCGTCCATGGAGGCGCTGGGCGTCACCCTGGAGGAGCTGCCCCAGTGGCAGTGCTGCGGGGCGGTATACCCCCTGGCCAAGGATGAGATCGCCACGCGGCTGTCCTCGGTGCGGGCGCTGATGGCCGCCCGGGATCAGGGACGGCCCCTGGTGACATTGTGCTCCGCCTGCCACCATGTGATCAAGCGCGCCAACTATGACCTGGCCCATGACGAAACCTTCCGCAGCCGGGCCAACGCCTACCTGGCACCCCAGACCCCCTACGCCGGGGAAACCCAGGTGCTGCATTACCTGGAGGTTCTGCGGGACGTGGTGGGCTTCGACAACCTGGCCAAGCAGGTGAAAAACCCCCTCACCGGGGTAAAAATCGGAGCCTATTACGGCTGTCTGCTGCTGCGGCCCAGCCGTCAGATGGCCTTTGACGATCCGGAGAATCCCACCATTTTAGAGGACTTCCTCCGGGCCATTGGCGCCGAGCCGGTGGTGTACGCCCAGCGCAATGAGTGCTGCGGCGGCTATGTAACCCTGGAGGATGCCGGCTTCGCCCGGAGCCGGGCCGCCGCCGTGGCGGACAATGCCGCCGCCCGGGGCGCCCAGCTGCTCACCACCGCCTGCCCTCTGTGCCTGTACAACCTGCGCCAGGGCGGCAGTGTGCGGACGGTGTATTTTACCGAGCTTCTGGCCCAGGCTCTGGGTCTTAAGGAGGGACAGCTATGACGGATTGGACCAATCGCGTTCAGGAGATCTCCGGCGTCAACCCCCGCAAGTGCATGAAGTGCGGCAAATGCACCGCCACCTGCCCTGCCTATGACCAGATGGAGTATCATCCCCATCAGTTCGTGGACATGGTGTGCACCGGCCGGGTGGAGGAGCTGATGGCTTCCAAGGGAATCTATACCTGCCTGGGCTGCTTTGCCTGTGTGGAACGGTGCCCCAGAAGCGTAGAGCCCGCCAATCTCATCGAGGCGGTGCGTCTGGCGGTGATCCGGCAGCAGGGAGGCAACCACATGAAGCCTGACCAGATCCCGGGGCTTCTCAATGAGGAGCTTCCCCAGCAGGCCATTACCAGCGCCCTGCGCAAATACAGCAAGGGAGGTTGAGTATGCAAAGAATCGGCGTATTCGTCTGCTGGTGCGGCAGCAACATTGCCGCCACGGTGGACGTGGAAACGGTGGCCCAGACCCTGGCCAAGGAGCCGGGGGTGGTGTTCTCCACCGACTATCAATACATGTGCTCTCAGGCAGGCCAGGAACTGATCCAGGAGGCCATCCGGGAGCATCGGCTCACCGGGGTGGTGATCTGCTCCTGCTCTCCCCGGATGCACGAGGCCACCTTCCGCAAGACGGTGGAAAAGGCGGGGCTGAACCCCTACCTGCTGGAGATCGCCAACATCCGGGAGCAGTGCTCCTGGATCCACAAGGATAAGCTCACCGCCACCCAGAAGGCGGTGATCCTGGGCCGGGCGGCCATAGCCAAGGTTCAGCTCAACGCTCCTCTCACCGCCGGAAAAAGCCCTGTCACCAAGCGGGCCTTGGTCATCGGCGGCGGCATCGCCGGGATTCAGACCGCCCTGGACATTGCCGAGGCGGGCTTTCCTGTGGACATCGTGGAGAAGAAGCCCACCATCGGCGGCAAAATGACCCAGATCGACAAGACCTTCCCCACGCTGGACTGTGCCGCCTGTATCCTCACCCCCAAGATGGTGGACGCGTCTCAGAACGAGAACATTGACATCATTTCCTATGCCCAGGTGGAGAAGGTGCAGGGCTTCGTGGGCAACTTCTCTGTGACCATCCGCAAGAAGGCCCGGTATGTGGATGAACATAAGTGCACCGGCTGCGGCCTGTGCACCGAAAAATGTCCCCAGAAAAAGGTTCCCAATGAATTCAACCTGGGCCTGGACAACCGCCGGGCCATTTACATCCCCTTCGCCCAGGCGGTACCCAAGGTGGCCACCATCGATCCCAACTACTGCGCCATGCTCAAATCCGGCAAGTGCGGCGTCTGCGCCAAGGTCTGCACCGCCGGGGCCATTGACTACAAGCAGCAAGACCAGCTGATTACCCGGGAATACGGCGCCATTGTGGTCGCCACGGGCTTTGAGCCGATCCAATTGGACAAGTTCGACGAATTCGCCTATTCCCAAAGCCCCGATGTGGTCACCAGCCTGGAGTTCGAACGGCTGATGAACGCTGCCGGCCCCACCGGCGGCACCCTGCTGCGGCCCTCCGACGGGAAGCATCCTCACACCCTGGTATTCGTCCAGTGCGTCGGCTCCCGGTGTGACGGCGCTGAGAAGGGCAAGTCCTACTGCTCCAAAATCTGCTGCATGTACACCGCCAAGCACGCCATGCTCACCCGGGAGAAGTACCCGGATACCGAGGTGTACGTGTTCTACATCGACGTGCGCACCCCGGGCAAGAACTTTGACGAATTCTACCGCCGGGCGGTGGAGGAATACGGCGTGCACTACATCAAGGGCATGGTGGGCAAGGTCACTCCCCAGGACGGCAAGCTGAAGGTTCAGGCCTCCGACCTGCTGGGCGGCCGGCAGCTGCGCATCGACGCGGATATGGTGATCCTGGCCGCCGCCATCGAGCCGGACAAGACGGCCCGGCCCCTGGCTACCATGCTCACCGCCTCCATGGATACCAACGACTTCTTCACCGAGGCCCATCCCAAGCTGCGCCCTGTGGAAAGCCCCACCGCGGGCATCTTCCTCTCCGGCGCCTGCCAAGGCCCCAAGGACATCCCCGAGACCGTGGCCCAGGCCAGCGCCGCCGCCGCCAAAGTCATCGGCCTGCTGGTGAAGGACTCCTTGACCTGTAACCCCTGCACCGCCAAGCCCGACGAGCTGATGTGCAACGGCTGCTCCAGCTGTGAAAAGGTCTGCCCCTACGGGGCCATCACCTATGTGGATAAGTCCTTCCGCGGCCCCAACCGCACCACCCTGATCCGTCGGGTGGCCCAGGTGAACCCGGCGGTGTGCCAGGGCTGCGGCGCGTGCACCGTGGCCTGTCCCTCGGGGGCCATGGATCTTCTGGGCTTCTCCAATCAACAGATCCTTGCGGAGGTGGATGCCATATGCAGGTAAACGAAACCTTTACACCCACCATTGTGGCCTTCTGCTGCAACTGGTGCTCCTACGCCGGCGCGGACTTAAGCGGCACCAACCGGCTGCAATACCCCGCCAATGTCAAGATTATCCGTATCCCCTGCTCCTGCCGCCTGAACCCCATGTTCATCCTCCGGGCCTTCCAGCGGGGGGCGGACGGGGTGATCCTCTGCGGCTGCCATCCCGGCGACTGCCACTACACCACCGGCAACTATTATGCCCGGCGGCGGATGACTCTGCTGTTCTCCCTGCTGGACTTTATGGGCATTGAGCGGGAGCGTACCCGGGTGGAGTGGGTCTCCGCCGCGGAGGGCGCCAAGTTCGCCGCCACCATGAACGACTTCACCCAAACCATCACCCGGCTTGGCCCCAACCGGAGATTGGAGGATCTGCGATGCAAAGTAGAGTAATTGAAAAAGCCGCCTCCCTGCTGGAAAGCGGCGCTTGCACCCGGGTCCTGGGCTGGAAAGCGGGGGCGTTCTTCTACGACGTAACCCCGGCGGTGTTCACCTGCGCCCAGGAGGTTCGGGAGCAAATGGTCTTTAACCCCTTCTGCGGGGCCAACCTGTCCAAGTACCTCATCGCCGAGAGCCGGAAGGAGGGCAGGATCGCCGTGTTCTTAAAGCCCTGCGACACCTTCTCCTTCGTCCAGCTGCAAAAGGAACACCGGATCGCCCGGGACAAGGTCTGGGCCGTAGGCGTCCAGTGCCGGGGCATGTGCGACATCGATTCTTTGAAGGAGCTGGGGCTGAAAGGCGTCACCGCCGTGGAAGAAGCGGAAGACGACCTGCGTGTAACCACCCTCTACCAGGAGAAGACCATCTCCCGGAAGGAGGCCCTGTCCCCCCGGTGCCATACCTGTAAAAGCAGGAAGCTGCTGGACTGCGATGAGCTGATCGGCGATCAGGGCCAGGATCTGCCTTCCTCCCGCTTTGCCCAGGTGGAGGCTCTGGAGGCCATGACCCCGGAGGAGCGGTTCGCCTTCTGGCGGGGGGAGCTGAGCAAATGCATCCGCTGCAACGCCTGCCGGAACGTCTGCCCCGCCTGCTCCTGTGAAAAGTGCGTCTTTGACAACCCCAATTCCGGCGTCCAGAATAAGGCGGCGGCCAGCAGCTTCGAGGAAAACCTGTTCCACATCATCCGCGCCTTCCATGTGGCGGGCCGCTGCACCGACTGCGGGGAGTGTACCCGGGTCTGCCCCCAGCACATCCCCCTGCACCTGCTGAACCGGAAGTTCATCAAGGACATGAACGAATTTTACGGCCCCTATCAGGCCGGCGGGGACTTCGACGCCAAGCCGCCGATGCTGGCGTTCACCTTGGACGACCCGGAAGCATCCATCATCACCAACGGGAGGGACGGCCAATGAAAACCTGGAAGCTTTCCACCCTGGACGCCCTGTTTGCCGCCATTGCCGGCAAGCAGACGCTGTACATCCCCGCCGATGTGGCGGGTCAGCCCGTCTTCGCCCGGTGGGAGCCGGGTCTGGCAATGACCCGGGCGCTGAACACCGGCCGCAGCGCCAAGGATCTGTTTTTCCCCCAGGTGGAGGATCTGGCCCGGTTCCGGGTGGCCGGCAAAACCGTCTCCGTTTCCCCGGCCCAGGCCCTTCAGGAGCCTTTCGTGATCTTCGGCGTTCGGGCCTGCGACTGCCGCAGCTTTGATATCCTTGACTCCGTATTCCTGGCGGAGCCGGCGGATACCTTCTACCAGGCCCGCCGGGAACAGGCCACGGTGGTCACCCTGGCCTGCTCCCAGCCGGAGGAAACCTGCTTCTGCACCAGTCTGGGCATCGACCCCCAGGCCCCCGGCGGGGACGTGTCCTGCTGGATGGCGGAAGATACGCTGTATCTTCAGGCCAATACGGAAAAAGGCGAAGCCCTTCTGGCCTCCCTGCCCCGGCTGGAGGACGGGGAGAAGCCCGACGCCGACAGCTCCGTGTTCGATAAGCTGCCCCTGAAGGATCTGGACTTTTCCGCCTTCTCCGGGAAGGCGCTGATGGACTGGTTCAACAGTCCCGTCTGGGAGCGGCTCTCCCAGAGCTGCCTGGGCTGCGGCAGCTGCACCTTCGTCTGCCCCACCTGCCAGTGCTATGACGTTCGGGATTTCGACACCGGCCACGGCGTCCAGCGCTACCGCTGCTGGGACAGCTGCATGTATTCCGATTTTACCATGATGGCCCACGGCACCAACCGTCCCACCCAGAAGGAGCGGTTCCGCCAGCGCTTTATGCACAAGCTGGTGTACCATCCCAACAACCACGGCGGCCAGATCGGCTGCGTAGGCTGCGGCCGGTGCCTGCAAAAGTGCCCCATTTCCATGAACATCGTCAAAGTCGCCAACGCGCTGAAGGAGGGTAAGGCATGAATCTGACACGAGACCCCCTCATCCCCATGGTGGCCCAAGTCACGGACATCCGGGCCGACACCCCGGACGTCAAGACCTTCCGGGTGGTGGGTCTGGACGGGAAGAAACCCATGGAACATATTCCCGGCCAGTGCGCCATGCTGTCCATGCCCGGGGTGGGAGAAGCCCTGTTCTCCATCACCTCCTCCCCCACCAACGAAGATTACCTGGAATTCTCCATTAAAAAATGCGGCTGCGTCACCAATTGGCTCCACGCCATTGAGCCGGGCCAGCAGCTCACCCTGCGAGGCCCCTACGGCAACGGCTTCCCGGTGGATACGGACTTTTTAGGGAAGGATCTGCTGTTCATCGCCGGCGGCATCGGTCTTGCGCCCCTGCGCTCGGTGATCAACTACGTCCGCCATTACCGGGAGCGGTACGGCAGCGTGGACATCGTCTACGGCGCGCGCTCCAAGGAGGATCTGGTGGACTACCAGGAGATCCTCACCCAGTGGTGCCGGGAGGACGGAATCCACGTCCACCTGACCATCGACAATCCCCAGCCGGACTGGGAAGGCCATGTGGGCTTCGTCCCCAACTACGTCAAGGAGCTTGCCTTCGACACCGGCAAAACCGTGGTCATGTGCGGCCCTCCCATTATGATTAAGTTCACCCTGGCCGGTCTGGAGGAACTGGGCTTTCGGCGAGATCAGGTCTACACCACCTTTGAGCTGAAAATGAAGTGCGCCCTGGGCAAATGCGGCCGGTGCAACATCGGCGACAAGTACGTCTGCAAGGACGGCCCGGTGTTCCGGCTGGATCAGATGACCCAGCTTCCCGACGAATATTAAGGAGAGGAAAAAATGGAACAAATGGTTAATGTTTACCTCTACGGCAAGCGCTACGCCGTTCCTGCCAGCGCCACCATCATGGAAGCCATGGAGTTTGCCGGTTATACCCTTGTCCGGGGCTGCGGCTGCCGCAACGGCTTCTGCGGCGCCTGCGCCACCTTGTACCGCATCGCCGGGGATCGGGAGCTGCACGCGTGTCTTGCCTGCTCGACGAAGGTGGAGGACAACATGTATGTTGCCACGCTGCCCTTCTTCCCCCTGGTCAAGGCGGTGTACGACATTGAGAAGGTCAAGCCCTCCCAGCAGATCATGATGCAGCTGTATCCGGAGATCTACGCCTGTGTGGGCTGCAACGCCTGCACCAAGGCCTGCACCCAGGGCCTGGACGTAATGCAGTACATTGCCTACGCCCAGCGGGGCGAGTATGAAAAATGCGCCGAGGAGTCCTTCGACTGCGTCATGTGCGGCGTCTGCTCCTCCCGCTGCCCCGCAGGGATCTCCCATCCCCAAGTGGCCATGCTGGCCCGCCGCCTGAACGGCAAGTACCTGGCTCCCATCTGCCATCACCTGGATCAGCGGGTGGAGGAGATCAAGGAAGGCCGGTACGAGAAGCTGCTCCGGGAGCTGATGCAGGAGTCTCCCGAGGAGCTGCGCCGTCTGTACAACACCCGGGACATTGAAAAGTAAGGAGGCAGACATATGTATCAGGATCCCATTCTGGCCGCCTCCGCCCAGCTGGTGGCCCAGGCCCGTGAGAAGAACATTCGCTTAGACCCGCCCCGCATGAGCGCGGAAGAAAAAGAACAGCTCCTGCGCACCTACCATCCGGACTACCGGGAAGATCAGTTCCAGGCCCTCACTGTAGGCCCCAGCAAGGGCCAGAAGGTGCCCAGGGAGCTGGCGGCCCTGCTCCAGGGCCATTCCCGGATCGATCCGGCGGCCATCGACCTGAGCAAAACCGATTATGAAACCGATGTGCTGGTCATCGGCGGCGGCGGAGCCGGCGCGGCGGCGGCCATCGAGGCTGACGAAGCCGGCGCTAAGGTCATGGTGGTGACCAAGCTGCGCATGGGCGACGCCAATACCATGATGGCCGAAGGCGGCATCCAGGCGGCGGACAAGCCCAACGACTCCCCTGCCCAGCACTTCCTGGACGCCTACGGCGGCGGCCACTTCGCCGCCCAGAAGGATCTGCTGGCCAAGCTGGTCACCGAAGCCCCCGAGGCCATTCAGTGGCTGAGCAGACTGGGTGTGGAATTTGACAAGGCCCCCGACGGCACCATGATTACCACCCACGGCGGCGGTACCTCCCGCAAGCGGATGCACGCTGCCAAGGATTACTCCGGCGCGGAGATCATGCGCACCCTCCGGGACGAGGTGCTCAACCGGGGCATTCCCGTGGTGGACTTCACCGCCGCCATTGAGCTGATCCTGGATGAAAGCGGCCGGTGCGCCGGCGCCGTGCTGATGAACATGGAGACCCGGGAGCTGCACATCGCCCGGGCCAAGACCGTAGTTCTGGCCACCGGCGGCGCGGGACGGCTCCACTACCAGGGCTTCCCCACCTCCAACCACTACGGCGCCACCGCTGACGGCCTGGTTCTGGGCTACCGGGCAGGGGCGGGACTGCTGTATCCCGACACCTTGCAGTACCATCCCACCGGAGCCGCCTTCCCTGCCCAGATCTTCGGCGCCCTGGTGACGGAGAAGGTGCGCTCCGTAGGCGCCATGCTCATCAACGCCAAGGGCGAGGCCTTTATGAACCCCCTGGAGACCCGGGACGTCTCCGCCGCCTCCATCATCCGGGAGTGCTCCCACCGCGGAAACGGCGTGAAGACCCCGGCAGGCTACGCCGTGTGGCTGGACACCCCCATGATCGAGCTGAAGCACGGAGCGGGCACCATTGAAAAGCGGATTCCCGCCATGATGCGCATGTTCGGCAAGTACGGCATCGACATTCGGAAGGATCCCATTCTGATCTATCCCACCCTTCACTACCAGAACGGCGGCCTGCGCATCCGTGTGGACGGCCAGTCCGATGTGGAGAACCTGTATGTGGCCGGTGAGGCGGTAGGCGGCATCCACGGCCGGAACCGGCTCATGGGCAACAGTCTGCTGGACATCATCGTTTTCGGCCGCAGCGCCGGTCAGCACGCAGCCGCCAAGGCAGCCGACGTCACCCCGGGCAAGCCCACCTTGTCCCATGTGGAAGCCTTCCACAATCAGCTGCGGGAAGCCGGTGTGGACACCGGCGTGATCTCCCCCCGGCTGCTGCCCACCTATAACTCCCTGGGCAAGGATTTCTGAGCCAGGGCATTTCCCTCAGGAGGAACCATGTATCGAAAGTACCGGGCCAAGCAAGCATCAGACTCCCTGCTGGTGGGATGCCTTCTGAGCATCTCCGGGGGCTTGCAGGATGCTTACACCTATAACATCCGGGGCCACGTCTACGCCAACGCCCAGACCGGCAACATTGTGCTCCTGGGCCAGAACCTGGCCATGGGCAACTATGGGGAAGCGCTTCAATACCTGCTGCCGGTGCTGGCCTTCTCCGCAGGGATCTACATCGCCGAGGTGATCCACCACCGGTATCACCACCGGGGGATTACCACCCACTGGCGCCACGGCATCCTGCTGGCAGAAACGGCGGTGCTGGCCCTGGTGGCTCTGATCCCCCAAAGTCTGAACTGGCTGGCAAACTTCCTGGTAAGCTTTGCCTGCGCCATGCAGGTTCAGGCCTTCCGGCAGCTGGAGGGCAACAGCTACGCCACCACCATGTGCATCGGCAATTTGCGCAGCTGCATGGAGAATCTGTACTACTGGCGGGCCACCAAAAACGCCCAGCGGCGGCACAACGCGGTGCTCTACGGCTCCGTGATCCTGACCTTCATGCTGGGAGCCGCCTTAGGCGGCGCGCTGTCCCACTGCTGGGGCCGGTGGACCATTCTGCTGTGCTGCCCCATTTTGCTTCTGGGCGCGGCGCTGATGCTGCGCATCCGCAACCGCCGCCTCCGGTTCATCACCCTGCTCTCCGGAGCGGAGGAGGATGAAGCCATCGCCACCGGCGCCCAGGATCCGGATTGATCCCAAAGCCGCTGCCCCGACCTTTGCCGGGGCAGCGGCCTTTTTCTCCCGGGCCTGGGAAGGTCGAAACCCGCTGTTTCGACATTTTTTGTAGACAGAGGGGGCTGGATGTGTTACTATGAAACAGTACCAGTTCGTTGACCTGTTTGGAAAGAGGTGCCTTATGTCACAAGAAAGAACCGCCCTGTTTACCCTGAACGGTAAGCCCGGCTGGGGACAGGCCTTCCCCATGGCTATGCAGCATGTGCTGGCCATGCTGGTGGGCAACATCACCCCGCCCATGCTGATTGCCACCACCCTTGCCCTGTCCGCGTCGGAAAAGATCCTGCTGACCCAGGCCGCCATGACCATCGGCGGCATCACCACACTGCTCCAGCTCTACCCGGTGCTGGGCTTCGGTATGGGCCTGCCCAGCGTCATGGGCGTGGCCTTCGCCTATATGCCCATCCTGACCATGATCGGCACCCAATACGGCATCGCCGCCATTTTCGGCTCTCAGCTGGTGGCGGGCTTCGTCTCCATTTTCATTGGTCTGTTTATCGGGAAGATCCGCCGGTTTTTTCCGCCCATCGTCAGCGGTACGGTGGTGCTGTGCATCGGCCTTTCTCTGTATAAGACCGCCATCACCTACATGGGCGGCGGCTCCGCGACCCAGGCCGCAGGTACCTTCGGCTCGCCCCAGTTCTGGATCCTGGCCCTGGTGACCCTGGCGGTGACCCTGGGATGCAGCCTGTTCGGCAAGGGATATGTCCGGGTGTCGGGCATGCTCATTGGCATCGCCGTGGGCTACTGCCTGGCCCTGGCCATGGGAGGCATCATCTCCTTCGAGGAAGTGAAAACCGCCAATTGGGTGGCCCTTCCCCAGCTGTTCCCCTTCGGTCTGGAGTTCCATCTGGACGCCATTGTGATGATGGTGCTGATGTACGTGGTTCAGGCGGTGCAGACCATCGGCGACGTCTCCTCCACCGCCATGGGCGGCTTTGGCCGGGAGGCCACGGATCAGGAGCTGGGCGGCGCCATTAAGGGCCAGAGCCTGTGCGGCATGATCGGCGCCTGCATCGGCGGTCTGCCTACGGATCCCTACAGCCAGAACGTGGGGCTGATCTGCACCACCAAGGTAGTGGCTAAGCGGGTCTTTCTCATTGTGGGGCTGCTGATGCTGGCGGCGGGCTTCCTGCCCAAATTCGGCGCTTTGATGACCACCATCCCCCAGCCGGTGCTGGGCGGCGCTACGGTGACGGTGTTTGCCGCCATCACCATGTCCGGCATCCAGCTGCTGGGAGAGCAGCCTATGAACTACCGCAACAAGATGATTGTGGGCGTGTCCCTGGCGGTGGGCGTGGGCATTGAAAGCGTGCCCTCCATCCTCCAGTTCTGCCCCCAGCTGCTGCGCAACATCCTGGGCAGCTCCCTGATGGTGTCCTTCCTGCTGGTGTTCCTGCTGAACATCCTGGTTCCCCAGGACAATTCCCCGGAATGATTCCATACGGCAAAGGGCTTGCAGACTGTTGAAAAACCCCTTCGGGGCTTTTCAATAAAGGAGTTGCAGTCTGCTGCGCGCACTCCTTGTGCGCCTACGGCGCACAACTCGCAGAAAAAGCAGCCTGAGATGTATTTTCTGCCAGGTACACGCCCCGGCAGAAAATGATCCCGATTATCCCATTCAAACTGCTACTATTTCATTTATCGTGGTGCAGATATTCAGCATGGGATTTTCGACACTCTGAAAGGGCTTGCCTCCAAACCGCGGTTTGGAGGCAAGCCCATGTTTTGTTTTTCAGGATCCGTCAGAGGATTACCTCATAGGTCAGAAGGCCGTATTGGCGCATCCAGTTCAGCACATTCTGGGAATCCGGATAGACGTTTATCCACTGGTAATCCTGGCCGAACTCCACGTTGATCCCAATGCTTTTCTCATACGCAATTTCGGTCTGCTCCCCGCGTGCCGTCTCCTCCTGGACGAGATCCCGGAAGTAGCCCTGATGCCACACAGAATTCTGGGCCATATTGCCCTGGTCGCAGTCCGCCCGCACCGCATCCAGCAGTTCTTGCAGCGCCTTGTTTGTCAGGGCCTCCTGGGGGACGTCCTCGGTTTCGCTGCCATAGATATACAAATCCCTGGCGTCGCCTCCCTCCCGGACATGGTTCAGCAGGAGGGTGTAGCTGTCGCTGATGATCTCCCAGCGGCTCAGGTATTCCCGAACGATATCGCCGGCTTCCTCATCCGCCCAAACGGCGTACTCCCGGTTCACCGTTCTGCCGTTGGTAAGCTGGTATTCCAGGTAGAACACTCCCACCCAACGGTAGGAATCGGGAGTCTGCGTGGAAAGGTCGCTGTCCAAAACGTTGCCGTTTTCGTCCACCCTTACCCGGGCCTCCCCATTGGGATGGGGATCCGCCAGGGCCAGCTGGTGGAGCCGGAGGATGGTCTGGATATCCGCCTGCTCCGTCAAAGCGCATTGGGAAACGGAATAATCCCACAGCTCCACATTGACCACCTGCTCCTGCCGGGGGATCCATTGGGCGATGGAGAAAACATCCATCTTCGTCAGCGTCAGGGACACCGCCGCCACTGCCACCACCATGGCGAATCTGGCCCAGACCTTGGGCCGGAAAGCCCGGGTGGTGCGCTGAATGATCATTTCCGCGGCGAAATACCCCAGCGGCACCGCCACCGCCAGGAACAGATATTCCAGCCAGGGCTCCTCCCCGTAGTACACGGCGTCCACCAGGCCCTTGGCAAAGAATACCGCGGCCAACACCCAGGCGATCCGCACCACCGGCTCCAGCACAGGATACGCCAGCAGATCCCCGGCGCACTCCAGCTTCCGGCGGCGGTACAGGAGCACCGCCCCCAGAGCGAACAGAAGCCCCACCAGAACCATGGGCAGCAGCCCCTGGACGGCGGCCCAATTCACCTGGAAGTTGGCCACCATCTCCTCCTCCCGGCCCTGGTACTGCTTGCGCAGGTCGTAATAGGAGTCCATTTCCACATATGGATTCTCTGCCAGGTTCCAGCAGGGGGTCAACATCCACATCAGCCGGGTGGGTGTGACCACGCCGTAGAGCATAGGCGTATAGATCAGATCCACCACGGCATAGCACAGGTAGGTGCCGCCGTTGATCAGGGCATGGAGCATTCCTGCCGCCAGCCAGTTCCCCGCGCACTGGACGCACAGCAGGGCAATTCCGAACAGGCACACAAATTGCAGATTCACCACCAGCAGCCACAGGGGAGCGATGGCCCAGGCGTTGACCACGCAGGTGTTCTCCAGCAGGGGGACGCAGACCAGGCTGGTTACCAGGGTGGGTACAAAGCTGAACGCCAGTCCCGCCAGGGCGTGGGTGACGAACCAGGTCTCCCGGCGCAGGGGCATGGCGTGGAGCCCGCCGCTCATGCGGCTGTTGAACAGATCCGAGAACAGCAGCACCGCCGTCAAAATGGAGTAGACCAGATTCACAAGCGCCATGGAGTTCATATTGCCGGCCATACGGTTGGCAAACCAATACTGCTGGCCGTTGTTCATGTACATGCTCAGCATCCCCAGGATCAGGCACAGCAGGTACAGCCCCCACAGCGGCGCCAGACGGGCCACGTCTTTCTTAAATACCGCGAGATTAAATAAGGATGTCTTTGACCGCATGGTTCACACCTCCCAGTTCGTAAATAAAGATCTCCTCCAGAGAAAGGGGCAGGATGTCAAAGTAAGCCGGCTTCACGGCGGCGGCCTTGGTGCTGATCTCCCAGGCCTGGCCCCGCACGATCAGGGTCTTCATCCGGCCGGAGGCAGATTCGTGAAGGATCTGCAGTCCCTGGGGTACCTCTCCCACGATTTGCAGCTTATGGGTAACGCCCTGCATATCCGCCAGACTGCGCTGCAGGAGCATTTTCCCCTGATCCATAATCCCCACATGGTCGCACACATCCTCCAGCTCCCGGAGGTTGTGGGAGGAAATGAGCACCGTCATCCCCCGCTCCGCCACCTCGGACAGGATCAGGCCCATCACCTGGCGGCGCATAATGGGATCCAGGCCGTCTACCGGCTCGTCCAGCACCAGGATCTTCGGCCGGGTGCTCAGGGTCAGCTGGAAGGCCGCCTGCTTCTGCATGCCCTTGGAGAACCGGCGGATCGGGGTCGTGGCGGGCAGGTGAAATACCGTGTCCAGCCGCCGGAACAGCTCCCGGTCAAAGTTCTGGTAAATCCCCTGATAGAACTTGGCCATGTCCTCCAAAGAGGCGGCGGGATAGTAGAAAACCTCGTCGGGAATATAGCCCATGGTTTGCTTCACCGCCGGATTTTCCCACACCCTCTGGCCGTCCACCATCACTTCGCCGCTGTCAGGCTGGTAAACGCCCACAATGTGGCGGATGGCGGTGGATTTGCCCGCGCCGTTGGGGCCAACCAGGCCGTAGACTGCACCCTGGGGTACCTCCAGGCTCAGCTGATCCAGGGCCTTGAATCTGCCGAAGGTTTTGGTTACTTGCTTAAGCTGCATCATCTTACTTCTCTCCTTCCTCTAAACGCCGGATCAAGGTCTGCCTCAGCACCCCTAAGGCAATCAGGGAGGCGGTAGCCTCGTCAAAGGTGGTGTACCACCGCTCCACCTCCCGCTGGTGTCCCTGGTCGTTGCCGCAGACGAAGCAGCCCTTCCCCGGGACCGTGGCGATCCAGCCGTCCGCCTCCAGCTGCCGGTAGGCCCGCTGGATGGTATTGGGGTTGATGGCCAGCTCCCCGGCCAGTTCCCGAACACTGGGCAGCTTGTCCCCGGGATTGCGTACACCGCTGATGATCTGCTCCCGCAGGCCGTCAAAGATCTGGGTGTAGATCGGTCGGGAATCCCGATAGTCCAGATGTACCATATGCTCCCTCCTCCTGTTTGCTCTGTACTAACTGTACTATTTGTAATAGTACAGTTATGATATCATAAAAGCGCCCTGCCGTCAATAGGCAGGGCGCTTCAGAGTGTCGAAAAAGCTTCGCAGAATTTGCCGCCACAGCGGCAAATCAAATTTGATCATTTTCTGCCGGGGCGTGTACCTGGCAGAAAATACATCTCAGGCTGCAAGTGTGCGAGTTGTGCGCCGTAGGCGCACAAGGAGTGCGCGCAGCAGACTGCAACCCCTTTGTTGAAAAGCCCCGAAGGGGTTTTTCAACAGCCTGAAGCGCCCTGCCGTCAATAGGCAGGGCGCTTAAGGTTTTTTAAGGGCGCTTAAGATTTCTTTAAGGAAAAGCGCGCTTATCTCCCGGCGAAGGAGAATTGGTTGGACTCCACCTCATCGGAGATCTCCAGGGTATCGTAATAGGCATAGTAGAAGGCGTCGTTTTCCTCCAAACCGGAGAGAATCTCCACCCGCAGGCCGTCGCTGGCGCCCAGGGTGACGGTCACCGGATCCGTCAGCTGCTCCGTCTCCGGGTCGTAGCCGGTGTAGATCAGCGTATCCGCCCCCTGCTCCACCAGGGCTTCCACAGGAACGGTAAGCGCCTGCTCCCGGTCTTCCAGGAAAACGGACGCCTGGGCGCTCATGCCGTCCAGCATCTGCGCCGGACGTTCCATGGTCAGCTCCACAGTGAACTTGCTGCTGCCGCCCTGATTGCTGCCGATGGCACCGACTTGGGTAACCTGGGCGGAGTAGGTCTTGCCGCCCAGGGCGTCCACCGTGACCTGGGCTTCCTGACCGGTCTGTACCTTGGCAATGTCCTGCTGATCCACGGTGATGGTCAGCTTCATCTGCTCCAAGGAGGACAGGGTCAGCAATGTGCTGCCATCCAGGTCATAGAGGTCTTCTTCCTCCTCCTGCTGGGCGGCGCTTCCCGTCATGCCGCTGGGAATCCGCACCCCGGAGGGGATCTGGATGCTGCCGTCGGGAATGGTGATCCCGCCGGGCAGCTGGCCTTCACCACCGCCGGGGATCTGGCCCTCGCTGCCGCCGGGAAGCTGCCCCGTACCGGCGTAGATCGCCCAGTACAGGCTTCCGCCGCCGTCGCCGGCAAAGATCAGCAGGGTACCCGGAGTAATGCTTTCAGCGTCCATTTGAATCCATTGGCTGGTTTCTTCATCATAGGTGTACACCGGCGTGGTGTTCAGCACGGCCCCCGCCTGGGTCATCAGGCCGGTATCCAGAGGCACGGCGCTTACATCCAGGTAGTCCTCCACCGTATAGGGCGTGGGGTTGAGCGTCAGGCTCCAGGTGCCGGTGAGGGTATCCACCGAAGTGACCATGCCCGCATAGTTGGAAAAGGAGGCATCCGGATCCCCTCCCGGGGCGTTGGCCAGCCGGGTCAGCGTCCAGCCCTCCCCGGCGCCGGACAGCAGATGGACGCTGTCCTCCTCCACTCCGGAAACAAGGCCGTCCTGGGGGGCGGCGATGACGCCGGTTTGATACATCTGAAACATCTGAAGCATCAGCTGCTCATATTCCCGATGGAGCTGGGACAGGGATGACAGCTGGGCGGTGAATTCCGTATCCGTCAGGGTGAACAGCTTAGCGCCGGTGCTGATCTTGTCCTCCGGCTCCGCGTGCACCTTGGAGACGGTGCCGGAATAGGCGGTGGCCCGCCAGGGACTGTGGATGTATAGCTCCCCGGAACCAAGGCGCTTTCCCTCCTGGGTGTCCACGCTGACGGTCTGGCCCGCCTGATAGCCCTCGTCCTCCACGGTGACCGCCAGACAGCCGTTTAAGTTGGAAGCCACACGGCCGGTAACCTCCGTGCCGTCGGCCAGATTCACCAGCACCGTTTCCCCGGTTGCCAGTTCCGTATTTCGTTCAATGTCCACCGCCATCAGGCCGTCCAGGCTCAGCACCGCCAGGCAGCCGTCCCGGAGCATCACCTCCTGAACGGTTTCACCGGGCTGGGCGTAGATCTCCTTCACCCGGCCGCCGGCCTCGGCTTTGACGGACTCGGAGACGGATTCGTCCTTGGCGTCGGCCATCTGCTCCTGCAGCTGATCCATGCTCTGCTGAACCTGGGAAATGGCGGTCATCAGGCTGACCTTATCCACCTGGGCCAGAGCATCCCCCTGGGATACCCGATCCCCGTTTTCCACCAGGAACTGGGTGATCTTCACCCCGAAG
This sequence comes from uncultured Oscillospiraceae bacterium, assembly GCA_944385545.1. Taxonomy (GTDB): domain Bacteria; phylum Bacillota; class Clostridia; order Oscillospirales; family Oscillospiraceae; genus Faecousia. The sequence continues at coordinate 56,894 of CALWXQ010000003.1, forward strand.
GGAATGGCAACCTCCACAGTCTCCGCCTCCAGGACGCCTCCCCCCTGCAAGCTTTGGGATACGGTATCCAGGGTCACGGTGCCGGAGAGGATGCTGGCCCGGTGCTCTCCCGTCTGACTGCCGGAGCCGGCCATGGCGGGCAACAGAGTCAGCAGCACCACCACAACGCCCAGACAGATCCAGGACGTTGTCCGTTTGATTTGGGTTTTTCTTCCTTTTTCCATGTCAACCTCCGTAATGCAGCGCGTCGATGGGCTTCAGCTTCGCTGCCTTATTGGCAGGATACAGCCCGAAGATCACCCCGATGAGGAAGCAGAAGATCACCGACAGCAGCACCACTCCGGGATCCAGGGTAAACACCAGCCCGGTGCTGGCCACCACTGTGGACACGATCTGCAAAACGGCCCAGCTGAAGAAGATTCCCAGGCCGCAGCCCATCATACACAGCACCACAGCTTCCATCAAAAACTGGGTCAGAATGGTGCCCCGGCTGGCGCCGATGGCCTTGCGGATGCCGATCTCCCGGGTTCGCTCGGTGACGGTGACCAGCATGATATTCATAATGCCGATGCCGCCTACCACCAGGGAAATGGCGGCGATGCCGCCTAGCAGAATGGACAGGGTGGAGGTGATGGTGTTCATGGCCTCCTCCAGAATGTCTGAGGAGGTGATGGTGTAGGCATCCTCGTCCTCGTTGAAGCGGGCGTAGAGGATATCGTCCATGGCCTCCTCCGCCGTCTCCAGCAACCCCCCTTCCGGGGCGGCCACATAGAAGCTGGTGACCTCCTGGCTCACAGAGTCGGAAAGCCGCACCAGAGAGGTATAGGGGATGTAGGCCGCCATGGTGCCGGAGGTGAGGATGGAGGTCAGGGAGTCCTCGTCGTCTTCCAACACCCCCACCACAGTGTAGGAAACATTGTTCAATGTGATGGTCTGACCTACGCAGTCCAAGTAGCCGATCAGCTCCTCGGCGGCGGTTTCGTTGATGACGCAGACATAGCTGTGGTTGTCCACGTCGGTCTGCTTCAGGAAGCGGCCCATGGCCAGCTGAAGGCCCTGGACGTTGTAATAATCAGAGGTCACGCCGTAAACCGTTACCGTTCCGCTTTCTCCGCCGCACTTGCCCACCAGCGTATCTGTCTGATAGGGGGCCATATCCCCCAGGTTTTTCTCCGTCTGCCGCCACTGCCGCAGGGTGTCCAGCGTGATGGGACTGCCCTTGTCGTCGGAGACGGTGACGGTGAGCCTGCTGCTGCCCAGGTCGGAAACCGCGTCGGTGACGGTGTTGGTGGTGCCGTTAACCAGGCTCACCAGCACCACCAGGGCCATAACGCCGATGATGATGCCCAGCATGGTCAGCACCGAACGCATCTTATTGGAGCGGATGGACCGCAGCGCCATTGTAAATGCCTGCATCAGAGGGCCACCTCCGTCAGCTGGCCGTCCAGAATATGGATGGATCTGGGGGCCTGTTTCGCCACGTCGTTGTCGTGGGTAATCAGGACGATGGTATTGCCCTGGCTGTGAAGCTGCCGGAACATCTCCATAATCTCCCGGCTGGTTTTGGAATCCAGGTTGCCCGTAGGCTCGTCGGCCAGGATCAGAGAGGGCTTGGTCACCAGCGCCCGGGCGATAGCCACCCGCTGCTGCTGACCGCCGGACAGCTCCGTGGGCAGGTGCTTGGCCCGCTTGGTCAGGCCAACCTGCTCCAAAGCGGCCTTCACCCGCTCCTGGCGCTCCTGCCGGGGCACCTTCTGATAGATCAGCGGCAGCTCCACGTTCTCCTCGGCGGAGAGCTTGGCGATGAGGTTGAAGCTCTGGAACACAAAGCCGATCTTCTCATTGCGCACCTTTGCCAGCTGGTTTTCGGTGTAAGCCTCAATGGGCAGTCCGTCCAGCAGATACGATCCCGCGTCTGCTACGTCCAGACAGCCGATGATGTTCATCAGCGTGGACTTGCCTGAGCCGGAGGGGCCGATGATGCTCACAAATTCCTTGGGCCGGATGTGCAGCGACACATGATCCAGGGCCTTCACCCGGTCGTCGCCTACCTGATAGAATTTGCAGATGTCTTTTAGTTGGATCATGGCGGGCCTCCTTATCTGCCGCCGCCGGGAGCATTCCCCCGGGCGCCGCTGAAGCCGCCCATGCCGCTCATGCCCTCCATGCCGCCCATGCCGCTGAAGCCGCCCATGGGGAAGCCAAAGGGGTTGGACTGGGCCTCGGTGTAGTACACCGTGTCTCCGGCCTGCAGGCCGGAGAGGATCTCCACGTAGCTGTCGTTCTGCATCCCCACGGTGACCTCCACCCGGCCGGTATACTGCTGGTTTTCCTCGTCATAGCCGGTGTAGACATAGGCGCTGTCGCTGGTCTGGTGCAGCGCGTCCAAGGGGATGATCAGGGCGTTCTGGGTACCCTCGATGCGCACATCTACCTGGGCGGTCATTCCCGCCAACATTCCCTCAGCCTTGTCCAGGGTCACCACAGCGGAATATTGGGTCACGCCGGAGTCGGTATTGGCCTCCCGGCTGACCTCGGTAACGGTGCCGGTGAAGGCATCCTCCTGGACGGAGTTCACCTCCACCTGGGCCTCCTGGCCCACCTCCAGAGACAAAATATCCGTCTCGTCCACGCCGATGGTCACGGATACGCTGACATTGGGACACATGGTTACCAGATCCGTATCCCCGTCTTCTTCCTCAGTGGAGGCAGCGGCGGAGGACATGCCCGCCGCTGCCGCGGCAGCTGCCATGTCTGTGGAGGAAGCGGTTTCCTCGTCCTCCTCATCGCCGTATTCCACAGTGCTGATCAGGCCGTCCATAGGGGCCAGCACGGCGCTGTCTCGGTAGATGGTCAGCAGCTGCAGCAGCACCTCCTCCTTCTCCTGGCGGGTGCGCAGCAGGGTATCATAGCCGGCGCTGACGTCAGTGTCCTTCAAGGTGAACAGAGTGGTGCCTTTGCCCACCTTGGAATTCTCCGAAACGGAGACGCTGCGCACCGTACCGGCGTAGCCGGTGACGGCCAGGGGGTTGTGGATGTAGAGCTTGCCGCTGCCAAGGGAATTGCCCTCCTCATCCTGAACGGTAACCTCCTCGTCATAGCCGGGGCCGTTGTCCGTGACCAGGATGGTGGCTACGGAATTGGACACGGTATCCACCGTGCCGGTGACGGTATCTCCATCAGATAGGGTCACGGCGACCGTATCCCCAGCGGCCAGAGTCTGGGTTTCAATGTCCACCGCCATATAGCCGTCCAGGGACAGCACCGCCAGAGCGCCGTTTTCCGCCATGCAGGCGGCTACGTCGGAGCCCTTCTCCGCGAAGATCCGCTTCACCCGGCCGGAGATCCCGGCGGTGACATAGCTGCTGACGGAATCCTCCCGGGCGTCGGCCAGTTCCTCATCCAGCTGGTCGATCTCCTCCTGAATGGCGGTCAGAGCGGTCATCACCGAGGACATGTCCACCGTTGCCAGCACGTCGCCCTTGGCTACCACCTGGTTGTCCTCCACCAGAACCTGGTCGATTTCCACCCCGGCAGGCACCGTCAGCGTCTCCAGATCCACTTCCTCCAGGGTGCCGCTGCCGGAAACCAGGGTGTGGATGGTGCCGGTCTGAACCTCATAGCGCAAAACCTCCTGGGCCGCCGCGGCGAAGCTCTGCTGCACCTGACGGCGCAGGGTGGCCACGGCAAAAAAGCCCACCGCCAGTACCGCCGCCAGCACCAGGCAGACGGTTCGGATAAGGCGGCGCTTGCGCTTTTTCTTCTGTTTGTTCAGCGCGTCAAATAATTCTTCCGCGTGATCCTCATGATTGCTCACAAAAACAGCTCCTTGCATAATATCTTCCCAAAGCACAGGGGCTTTATCGTGATTCATTGTAGTGCAGAAGGCTTAAATGATTCTTAACGATACTCAAATCAATTGTAAACAAATCGTAAATTGCTTCTGTCCCGGTGATTATGGTTTCCTCCGGCGCGATTGCCGTTGGATTAACTAAACTGAACAGGAAAGAGCGTCCTTCCAGTATGCGGATGAAACAGGCGGCGGCAGCGGTGGGGCAATGCGGCATAATGTTCCTGTATGACAAGTTTTTCAATGACTACGATAAGACCATCGCCCAAATCCTTCTGAACGCGGAGGATATCGTGAACGGCGGCAAATCAGGCACTCTATTTGTGGGAAAATAATTTGGCAAGCAGGAATTTATAAAATCCCATGCGCAGATGGGAAAGCTGTCGGGGCGCGGTTCCCTTATGCGTCCCTGACGGCTTTTCTATCCTTGCTGTTCGGAAAGCAAGGGGGTGTCTCAAACGGTTCGAGACACCCCTTTCGCCAAGGTTTTGCGCGTCTTATCTTGCGCGTTTTGAGACAACGCAGCGAGAACTATGCCGCTTTGATCGTGCCGCTGCTGGTCAGCTCCTTCAACATCATCCTCATGCGCGCCTTCTTCAAAAGCAGCCTGTCCATGGATCCGATCGAGGCGGCCGCCATCCTCTGACGAATTCCCACCGTCATACCGGAAACGCCCCGGCGCCGTATCCCGGCGCCGGGGCGTTTAAAAAGCGGGTCATTTCTTCCAGAGTTCTTCCAACTGCTCCCGGGTGCCGTAGAGCTTCGCGGCCTCCACCATGGCGGCCATGTTCTCCGGCTTGGTATTGGCCCCCAGGGCGCAGCCGGAGCTGATGATCAGGCCCTTGCCCCGGGTCTTGCGGATCATGTCTTGGATCTGAGCCTTCACCTTCTCCGGGGTGCCCATGCACATGGGATCCGAGGGATCGATGTTGCCCATAAGGACGATGCGCTCGTCCACCGCCTGTCGGGCCAGACCCATATCTGTCTTCCAGTCGATCTCCAGGATCTGGGCGCCGGTGTTGCCCATGTCCGTGATAATGGAGGATGCGTCGCCGCAGATGTGGATGGCGTAGGGCAGGTTTAGATCCCGGAGGCGCTCCACCACCTTCTTCTCATAGGGCCAGGCGAATTCCCGGTACATTCGAGGGGAAATCAGATCCGCGCTGGCGTAGGAATCGCCCATGCTGGTGGCGTGGGAGCCTGCCAGCAGCTGCGCCCGGGCGAAGCGCACATGGGCCTCGGTGGCCCACTCCAGGGCGTGGTGGATCACCTCCGGCTCCTCGTCCAGCAGATCCATCATAAACTCCTGGGTGCCTCGGAGCAGGCTGAGCAGACTGAAGGGGCCAGCGTCCGCCCGGCCCATAATGAACACATGGTCGCCGACGCGCTCCTTCAGCCGCTGCACCGTCTCGATCCACTCGCTCAGCCGCCCGTCCTTCTCCGGCTCAGGAAGCTTCAGCTCGTCGATCTGCCGCAGATCCGTCAGCGCCGGGTCATGCTCGTTCACGATGGCCACATCCTGCTCCCGGAAGATCACCTTCGCGCCGCAGGCCTCCGCCAGTGTGGCGTCATCCACGTCGATGACGCAGCCGTCATAGCCGTACTTCTCTTGGCAAAGCTGATGACACTGGGCCATTTTGGCGGGGCTGCGGTTCACCTGGCCGATATCATAGCCGCCGGTCTTCATGCTGAACAGGAAGGCCTGGGGAACCACCGGAAGCCGATCCGGCATCTGCCCTGCCAGAACCGCCTGCACCCTCTGTAGCGACGTCATTTCTTGCATGATAAGTCCATCCTTTCCTCCTGGCCCGGGCGGTTTTCCGGGCGGCGATTGGTCAATTTGCACATTTTTATTATATCGGCGGGGATCCCTTTTGGCAATGCGATATTAACCACAGTACAAAATCATAGCCGTTTCCGGGATCATCATTCATTTTGTACCCCACACAAACTGGACTTGCCATTGTCCCGAGTCAGTGGTATATTGAAGAAAAGGGCGGCGGCGCCGCCAAAATCCAAAGGAGGGCATATTCTATGAAAGCCGGAAGTTCCGTCCATCCCTGCCCACGGCAGGAGCGGGAGATGATCTCCCTGAACACCCCCCGTCTGCAATTGACCGTGGATCCCCTTGGGGCGCAAATGATGAACCTGAAAGACGATTCCGGTCTGGAATACCTGTGGCAGGGGGATCCCCAATACTGGAGCGACAGGGCGCCCACCCTGTTTCCCTTCATCGGGCGGCTCACCCATAACAGCTACCGCTGTTACGGAAAGGTTTACCCCATGGGGATCCACGGCTTCGCCGCCGGTTCCCTGTTCCGCCCCGTGACCCAAGGCGCCGGGGAGGTGGAGCTGGAGCTGCGAGAGGGGGCGGACACCCTGGAGCAGTATCCCTTCTCCTTCCGCCTGGGCATCCGCTACCGGCTCCGGGGCGAGGCGGTGGAGATCGCCTGTACCGTGGAGAACACCGGGGACGCGGTGATGCCCTTCGCCCTGGGAGGACATCCCGGCTTCCGGGTGCCTCTGGAGGCCGGGGAGCGGTTCGAGGATTACCGGCTGGAATTCTCCCAGACCTGCCAGCCGGATCGGGTGGGTTTCACCCCCGCGGTCTACCTCAGCGGCCGGGACGATGCCTATCCCCTGGAGGAAGGCAGATATCTGCCCCTGCGTCACGACCTGTTCGACCAGGACGCGGTGATCCTGAAGAATATGGCCCGGCAGGTAACCCTGCGCTCCCGGGTCACCGGCAAAGGCGTGGAGGTGACCTACCCGGACATGCCCTACCTGGGGATCTGGCACTGGCCGAAAACCGACGCGCCCTACGTATGCATCGAGCCATGGACTTCCCTGCCCTCCCGGCAGGATGTGGTGGAGGAGTTCACCTGCAAAAGCGATCTGATCCACCTGGCACCGGGAAAGGTCTACGAAAACACCTGGACTATCCGGATCATAAAATAGCCGCCCTTGGTTCTCCCCGGGGGAGTGGAAAGCAGCCCGGTAGGATCTTCAGATCCTACCGGGCCGGTTTTTTAAAAATCTTCGTCGCCAAAGAGCATTTGCTCCATATAGTGCTGGTTGAACCGGGGGTTGCCTCCCAGGCTGATGT